>NZ_JAYGGZ010000055.1:0-45776 GCF_034931465.1 Anabaena sp. UHCC 0399
TGTTCATTGGTTTGAGGAGATGATGTCATGCTGACTATTTTAGACTTAAGAGAGTTAGTGTAACTAGATATGTAAAGTTTTGTATCAGGATTCAATATTTCTGGTTTAAAAGTTCTACTTAATGACTAGAAAACAGGGATTATAGGAAAGATAAGGAATAAGAATTTACATGAATAATTAGGGTTTGCTGAAAAAGTGATAAAAAAGCCAGAGAGGGATTAATTATCATCAATAACCCTGCTTTATTAAAGAGATTGAAGTTCTGAACGTACTCAAAATAACTGTTTTTAACAAATCCTCATGTTATCTGTAGAGCAACCGCTTCACTCATCAGTGAAACATTAAAAATGGATGATAATTCTCAGTCTCTTCAACCAATTCGCAAACCCAAAACCTTCAATAATCCAGAACGTTTCATTGAAGGATGGTATTGGGTAATACCTTCTAAAAACTTACTTATAGGTGATGTAAAACCTATGACAATTTTAGGGAGAAAAATAGTAATTTACCGTGGTGAAGACAGACAAGCAGTGATTGTTGATGCCTACTGCCCACATATGGGTGCTGACTTGGCAGAAGGCACAATAGAAGGTAATGATATACGTTGTGCTTTTCACCATTGGAAGTTTAACAATCAGGGCATATGTATAGAAATTCCCTGTTTGGAAGAGCCTCTCCCCTTAAAGTTAAAAACTTGGCCTACAGTTGAAAAATACGGATTAATTTGGATCTGGACTGGCGAAAGCCCCAGACAACCTATACCTTTTGTACCAGAGTTAGAGTTTCATGAGTGTGAAAGTGTTCTCGGTTCTCGGTTGGTAATTAACTGTCATCCTCATGTAGTCATGATTAATTCCATTGACGTTCAACACTTTCTTACTGTTCATAAACTACCGTTAGATATTGCTTTTGAAAGGCAGGAATTAAGTCAAAATGCTATTATTTTTACTAAACATAGCGATAGCAATAAAGATAAGAGATTGTTTAAATTGCTGCGTCCTCTACATCAAAATAATATTTATAGTATTTCCTATTGGTATGGCAGCACCTTCACAATAACTGTAGGGCCAGATTTACTGCATTTATACATCATGTTTAGCATACGGATGCTTGATGATGGTAAATCTCAGATTCAGACTATATTTTTAACTAAGAAACGTCAGGGATTTGGGGGATGGTTATTAAATCGCTTTGTTCTGTGGCTGACTAATCTGATGATTCAACACTTTATCGAGGATGATGCTGAAATTTTACGGACGATTAACTTTGATTTAAAAACTCCCATCAAAGCTGATTTGTCTATTATGCAGTTAATTAGTCACATAGAAAGGCAAAAACCCTTACGATGGAAGACTTGGCTATTAGCGCGATCGCCTGAAGCAGAGATCAAAGAAAATCAAGAAAAATGGCGGGATACTATGACTAATGACTGAGTGGGTAGTGATGAGTGCTGAGTTGTGAGTGCTGAGTAGTTTTTTTAGTCAGCACTTTTCATTTATCTCTCAAGCAACTGCACACATAAAAAGAAGTGGCAAAGCCACTTCACATTTCCCAGGTAGAACCTACTCATGAGTATATCGACTAAAGAAAATTAAAATAGTATAAATTGACACCAATTCTTTAGAGAATCGGACTTTAGCTTTTGGATGTGCTAGTTTCGACGATCAGGCGATCGCTATGCTTGAGGAGAATATTTTGTGCAATCGGCGATCGCCGATTGCACCCAAAAAACTGTATATAAAGATATGGGTTAGGTTAAGCACAGCGCAACCTACTAAATTAGTGAGAAATTTGATTAAATGTAGTGTATAATTACTTTTGTATCAAGACACTATATCTGAAAAATTTTTCCGCCTTTAGGCAGAGGAAAAAGAAGGGTAAAGAATGAGAAGTGCAGAGGGCTAAAGGGCAAGAGTGCAAAGGTAAGGAATCCTCACGCCAGCACCACCGCGACAATACGAAAACCAACATTTAAGTACCGATTCGCGGGACCGATCCCAAGGCGAATAGCAGACCGACAATCCCAAGCATCGTTGCTCCAAGAACCGCCACGCAGCAGCTTTATGTTATTATCGCTACCTGTTAACCAAGCACTACCATCTGTCGGCGCACTTTGGTAGCTATCATTGTATACATCTTCGCACCATTCCCATATATTACCACACATATCATATAAACCGAAAGAGTTCGGCGGAAATATTCCTACATTTGTTGTTTGTTGACGATATTCGCCTTTGGGTGCAGAAACGTAGGGATAGTTACCGTTGTAGTTAACTAAATCTGTGGTGATGGTTTCCCCAAAATAAAACGGTGTGATTGTTCCTGCTCGACAGGCGTACTCCCATTCCGCTTCGCTAGGTAGCCTGTAGGTTTTTCCTGTTTTCTGACTCAATTTTTCACAAAACTCTACCGCATCATTCCAACTGACTGTTTCTACTGGTCTCTTATCTCCTTTGAATCTAGCAGGATTTATCCCCATGATGGCTTGATACTGTTCCTGGGTGACTGCATATTTCCCCATGAAGAAGCCGGGAATTCTCACCTGTCTCTGGGGACTTTCATCTGAGTCTCGTTGCGCTTCCCCTGCTGGTGAACCCATTGTAAATATCCCCTCTGGTATCTGCACCATTTCTAAGCTGACACCATTGCCTAAGTCTTCTGCAAAGTATCTTGCTTGCTCATTGCTGCGGTTGATGATGTTCCCTCTTGCATCTACCGTCACCGTTTCAAATTGAAAGCTTTGCAGGCGTGAATCTTCTTGGAGTGAACGAAACACTACCGTCATCAATAATCCTGCACTTCCCAAGGTTGCCAACTCGATAAACTCCCGCCGTGTTAACCTTTTGAACAAACTTGTTCTCATTTCTTCAGGAATCGGCAACCTTACCCCAACTATCTGTATCGGCTTTCCTCCTGCAACCAGTTCATCAAATTGAGCCTTTGCATCTGCTAAATTACCACGGGCAAACTTTGCCATCCCACGAGCATAAATCAACAAAGGCTGAAATTCTGCTAATGGCTCAGTAATTGTTGCCGTTAATGATGCTAGTCGCACCATTTCTGCGGTATCTTGCAAATCCAATTTCGAGAAAGCTAAAGCTATTTCACAAGCCACTTCATGAGGTCGCGTGTATGCTAAAGCTATCCACCGTTGAGACTGGACAAATTCAGTATCAAAATCATCACTCTGAAACTGCTGCCGGGTATAATCAAGCAAAAAATCTGACAGTTCATTTATCCTAGCTTGACCAAACTTTTCATCTTCCTTTAACTGTTTTAACAGCAGATTCCTGATAGCTAAATCCATTTCATATAATTCATATCCCACTTCCTCGCACAAACCAGAAAGCAGCAAATCAGCCACTGCTATCCAAGGGATATTGAGGAACTCACCATGAATATCCCGTGGGAAATTAGCCCACAAACTATATAACAAATCCGGTGTCAACGCCAAAGGGAACGCCGCATGATAAGCCAAATACAGGTGTGCTTTACCAAAGCGTTTCTCAAACAACTCAATCCGTCTATTCACAACTTCCGGCTTTACTTGGCTCATATTCTCCACCCCGCAAAATGTGAGCGTCCACGCAAAACACCAATAGCATCTTGCACACCCCGGCGACTAACTTCAAACATCGGTAGAAGATGGGCAATTTCACCGGCAGTTGTACCAAACCAACGCTTTTTCGGCATAGGATTCAGCCAAGCAATATAACGCACACGCTGTTGTAACTGAGTGATAAATTCTCTAGTTAATTCACAACGTTCTTCACTATAACCACCACGCGCTGCACCAGCATCACTAAAAATTAATACAGCCGTCCGCCTAGAGCAAACATGATTGACAATATGGCTAACTAACTCCCCTTGCTGATGATAGGGGTCATGATAAAGATATTCCATCGGGCAATTGTGAAAATAGTAAATTCCAGATTTGCCCAAACGACCACCACGCAAAGCGGTTGCTGCTAGACGTTGCGATAACTCATGAAAAGGAATCATTGAGCCATCTTGGTCAATTAGTAATAGTAATTCTGACTGATTGACGCGAGGTGCTACTAAAACAGGTGCAAGCATTAAACCTTGGCGACCAATTTGATTAACCGTTGCTTCCACATCTAACTCTGTTCGTGCGCCTTCACGTACTGGACTGCGTAAATACCGCCAACTCTGTTTCAGTTGCCGTCTAGTTACAGGAAAATAATCTGAGGATAGAATGAAGCGATTGACAGGAATTTCGTCATTGCGGCTAGTAGCTTGCAGCACGGCTTTAGCTACCTGTACCTCATCTTCTATAATCTGGGTTAATTGTGCAGAATTTGGATTTACCTCTGAATGGGATGTACTTTCACTAATAGGCTTTTGCATATTGCGTTGAACTAACCATTTGATAATTACATACCCACCACTCAAGGCGATAAATGATAAAAGACTCTGCCAAATCCAATCTATTCGATTTGGGGTTGCAGTTGGGGTTGGGGTTGCAGTTGGGGTTGGGGTTGCAGTTGGGGTTGGGGTTGCAGTTGGGGTTGGGGTTGCGGTTGGGGTTGGGGTTGCAGTTGGGGTTGGGTTCAACTGGGGTATTTTTGTTTGCTTATCTGTCAAAGCGGGAATATTTGTTTCAATCGGTTTTATTGTTGGGTTTGGTTTTGGAGTCTGGCTCATCTGGTCAGAAACCATACTCAAGCCAATACCAACACCCAAAAACCCCAAAACCAAGTAGCGCGTAATCGAAAAAACCCGATATTTTTCAGTTGGTGTAGGCAATATTTCTGAATTTGGCAACACCGCCTCATTACCCATCATTGCTGCAAAATGATATTCAAGCAGCTGCCTTTCCTCAGCAGATTTCACCCACACAGTCTGACACAGACGCTTCAAAGCTGCTTGGTCATTCATGCCAAAACCAGCCTGCAAAGCCTGCAAAACTAAATTATATTCATCAATACCCAGTGGTAAACCTGCTTCTTGGAGTTTGGTAAATAGTTCCAGCAGAGGTACATCATTCACGTCCAAAGTTCTGCCTCAAATAACGTAAATGATCATTCCAACTTTTCAGTAACACACCCGCGTAAGGTATCTTACCATCCAGCTTTTCCAGTACCTCATCTTGAGGATAGCGACGCAACACCCGCACCCAATCAAGTAATTCACTCGTACTGACTTTTTTACCAATCTCCCGTTTATCTTTGTCCATATCGTTCCGCAACATGAGGAAACGAGTCACGGCTTTCTTGAGCAATTCTGGTGGTACATCAGGGAAACGAGAATTAACAATTTCTATTAACTGTTCAGGCTGAGGAAATTCCACATACTGAAACAAGCACCGCCGCAAGAAAGCATCCGGTAAATCTTTCTCATCATTACTCGTAATCAAAACAATTGGTGGTGACTTGGCTCGAATAATCTCCCCTGTTTCCTCAACAGTAAATTGTTTTTGATCTAGTTCCAACAGCAAGTCATTAGGAAAATCAATATCAGCCTTATCAATTTCATCAATTAATACTACTCTTGGCTGTTCTTGCTGAAAAGCACGTCCCAAAGACCCCCAACGCACGTAAGTATTGGGGTTATCAATGCGCTGAATTTGTTCTGCTGTCAAGCGACTAGAAGCTGCAAGCTGGGCATCCCGCAAGCGTCCCACAGCATCGTAGGTATACAAACCATCCTGCGCCCGACTGGTAGATTTGACATACCAAGTTTCTAAATGTAGACCCAATTCGTAGGCGACTGCACTGGCTAAAAGTGTCTTACCACACCCTGGTTCTCCCTTCAGCAGTAATGGTCTTTCTAAGTAAATCGCCAAGTTAACTGCTTCCACTAGTTCGGGGCTAGGTAAATAAGGATACAAAAGCTGCCCATTTGCCGCTCTTTCTCCCAGGTGGGGCTGAACTTTACCTGTATATTCCAGTTGTCTACCTACAGCCTCAACCATTTTTCCTCTTGTTCATACCAATTACAGCCAGAAAGGAGACAAATTTCTTCTAAAGCAGGTTCTGGAATTCCATTATCGCTCTTTTTCAGTATATTTTGTATCGTTTCTTCTACTTGTTCTGTAAGTTTACTCGGCAGTTTATCCGATGCAAAATCTAGCCAGTAAGTCAGATCATCCTCGGAAAATTCCTTAATTTTAGTTAGCTTCCAAGCGTTATGACCTTCTGCAAAAGGGACATTCCAACTACCTGCACAGCCGCCATAATCTACCAAGAACATTAATAATTTGAATTGACTACTTGGCGATGTAGCTTCTTTTACTTTATTAGCTAATGGCATCCAAAAATCACGTATCAACTCATGCAGAAAGGTTTCCGATAGACAATCAACATCATAGAAAATTAGCAGCACATTCTGAGTCATCCACCATTGATAAACTCGTTCAGCAATTTCAGTAATTGTGCTTTGTCTACCTAGCCCAACGCGACCACCCAATTCACGCCATAAAGCATTAATATCATTCCTGCGAGCAATGCGACTGAGGTCAATTCGCACAATCTTTCCCGTAAGAATACTAGGAATATCTTTAACTATTAACCGATTCAACAGCCAGCGTTGTCCATACTCTGGTGAACCGTAGATGAGGAAAGCCGCCGCAGAGTGAGCATTAATAAACTGCCGAAATTCTCGCGTCTGCTGGCGATAACCCAATTTCAACAAAGCACTATATAACTTTTCACTAGATGAAGCTTGTTTTACCGTAGTAAGCTGCTGTTCTAATTCACCGAGTTCTGTTTCAGTTTCCTTCAGTTCTCTTTCATTGGCTTCAATTTGCGTTGCTAGCTTGAAACGATGAGCCGTATCTGTCTCAACTGCCCAGTCCAAACGTAGTAGTGTTAGCTTCTTAGCTAATAGATCATACTGCTCTTGTAGTATCTGGCGTTTCTGTTCTAGGCGTTGCTCGGCGGACATCTAGTTATTTTTGAGTCAACAATACTTTACTCAAGATGAATATCTAGAGGTTCAATGCAGCAATCTGTTGATAGCTCTTTGTTTCAGTAGCTGAAACATACCCCTTTGACTAGATTTTATTTATTTAGCAGCTTTACTCAGTAATTTAGCATATCTAGGATATCAGAGGAGCAATTTGGTTATCCAGATGCGTATATGCACGTAGCGGGAAGTTGGAGGAGAATTCGTAGCAGCTTGACGCAGGTAGGCATTGCCTTCATTGACAACCGCAACACCTCATAGCAATCCTAAAGCTTTGAGACTGTGGCGAGTAAGTTCAATTCGAGCCGGAAGGTCATTATTATTGCGTATATCGATATTTGTGGCAAAGAAATATACATTATTGTTTTGTTCCAAATATCCCACAAACCAGCCAACATTAGGGGTGAGACTGGTTGACCAGCCTGTTTTTCCTCTCAGTACATAGTCTGGGGTACGTTCGTAAATCATAATGTCTTGAACTAAATCCAAAGTACGTTGTGAGAAGGGTAAATCTTTGCGGTGAAGATGTTGTAGAAACTCAATCTGTTGTCTGGGTGTAATTTGCAGCGGCCCGGCTAACCAAAATCGGTCAATTTGCTCAGGTGTACCAATTTGACGGTTTCCATAGCCGACTTCCTTGATGAATTTCTCCATCCGTTCATGACCAATTTTTCGCGCTAGCACTTGATAGAACCACACTGTTGAATTTCTGAAAGCTTGGTGGATGTTGGTGTCTTGATTCCACGTTGGGAATTCGCGCTGAATGCCGTCCCAAGTCAAAACAGCCACATCATTGGGAATCGCCCCAGTCTCTAAGGCTACGAGAGAGTTAAAAATTTTGAAAGTCGAAGCAGGAAGGAAGGCTTGTGAGTTACGAGCAGGGTTGTGTTCGTAAAACTTTTTATTGTTGCGATCGTAAATTAGAATAGAACCTTTGATGCCCAGTTGATTAAACGAACGTCCAAGATCAACATTGGCAGCCAGCGCAGCAGGTCTCTGGATTTCCTGAGACTGTGCAGGCGTACCTGGGAAACTGCTAATGCTTAAAAATGTTACCAAGATACCAATAGCGATCATCATTGCTAGAGGCATTCGCCGATTTTGAGGCATAACCATCTTCCATATAGAACTGATTTACAAACTCTTGGGATTGCTTTGTCGTTCCTCGACTTGCAGGAAGCCAGCTACGCAATAATACCTTGCGTCATTGCGATCGTAAGCAATTTCAATGGTTAAATATTAAGCAATCAAGACTGGATTGTTGATCAGCTGATGATGGGGAATATCAAAGCGAATGGTGTTGGCTGCCCAGTTTTTTAAATCTGGTGCTAACCAGACTAATTTATTGAGAATTTCATCGTTGAGCCATAACACTACGGGAAAGTTAAAAGTTTTGCGAAACTCATCTCGCATCATATTGGTACTGGTGATGAGTTGGTTAATTGCCACCACAGATTCTAAACCCTTAATCATCAATGCTTCTGGGTGAATAGTGCCAATTTTCTTAGTAATGGTTGTGTATAATGTCTCGTCGGTTGGCTGGAGAATAATCTCCTGTATCTTGAATGCTGAAGATTCAGTGAATAAGTTGAGTATTTGCTGTTGTTTCTGAAGCGAGTTACAGCAAGCTAATATCAACGAAAAATCACCAGCAGCAAGCATAATTGCCCTTTCTAGCCTCTTGGTGGCTGCTGTCGTTTCTGCTAAATGATTTTGCGAGTTACTTAGGCTTTTCATCACCGAATCTGAGATTTTAGATTAGAAGTCGTCAATATAACTGTGTAAACACTGCCTGCTAGCTATTTCGGGTTATTAAGTATCCCTAAGTAACTAGATGGAAACTTTTTAATTACTACTTAGCATACTGCTAAACATACTCTAATGGTCAACCATTAGGTATATTATTTACATTGTCTAAACAAATATGAAAATGATGTATTGATATTAACAGATGAATAAGATGAAATAATTACAATAAGATATAAAGAAAATATAAAGTTTTATCCCTTTGTATCTCTATAGATAAAAATGTCCATGTGCTAATAATCTTTATTCAGAGCAACTTCTGGCTCTTGAATGCGTCATGATTATTGTTTCATTTTCTGCTCATGTAACAATTTATGAAAATGTTTAGAAAGTGGTATGTGAGGTTTTTGTTGCAGAATTTTAATCAAAAAAGCAAGCCAGTATTTTTGGCAGTGATGCTGGTTTTGAGTATGGTGGCTACAGTAATTTTATCGTTACCTTTAAACGCACAAATCACTCCTAACTCATCACTAGCATCGGAATTGAGGGGGGTGTGGTTAACTAATATTGATAGTGATGTGCTGTTTGAGCGCGATCGCCTGAAAAAATCTTTACAAAAATTAGATGAACTGAATTTCAATACCGTATATCCAGCAGTGTGGAATTGGGGATATACACTGTATCCCAGTCAAGTAGCCGCGAAAGTGATTGGGCGATCGCTTGATCCTACCCCTGGATTACAAGGGCGCGATATGCTCAAAGAAATTGTCACGGAAGGTCATAAACAAGGGTTAACCGTGATTCCTTGGTTTGAATTTGGCTTCATGGCCCCAGCCGATTCTCTCCTAGCTAAAAATCGTCCCCAATGGCTGACAAGTCGCAGCAATGGCACTCGAATTCTGAAAGAAGGCACACATGACCGAGTTTGGTTAAGTCCCTTTCGTCCCGATGTGCAGCAATTCATCCAGGATTTAATTGTCGAAATCGTCAGAAACTACGACATCGACGGTATCCAGTTTGATGACCATTTCGGCTTACCTTCAGAACTGGGCTATGATGCCTACACCGTAGGCTTGTACAAAAAAGAACATCGTGGTCAAGCACCCTCCAAAAATCCCAAAGATCCAGAATGGGTGCGTTGGCGAGCCGACAAAATCACTGTTTTCATGAAGCGGATATTTACAGCGATTAAATCTGCGAAAAAAGATTGCTTGGTTTCCGTTGCTCCCAACCCGCAGCGTTTTTCCTATGAATATTTTCTCGCCGACTGGCAACGTTGGGAACGGATGGGAATAGTTGAAGAATTGGTATTGCAGATTTACCGCGATGATCTCAATGTCTTTATCAAAGAATTAGAGTATCCAGAAGTCAAAGCCGCCCAAAAACATATTCCTGTGAGTATTGGGATTTTATCTGGCTTGAAGAATAGATCCGTACCCATGCAGCAAATTCAAACCCAAGTGCAGAAAGTACGCGATCGCAATTTTGCGGGAATCTCTTTCTTTTTCTATGAAACCCTCTGGAATCTAAGTAAAGAAAAACCCTTAGAACGTCAGACAGCCTGGAAGCAGATATTTTCTACACCAGCTAAATATCCCAATTTGCTGACGGGGTGGAAAGCTTAACAATTCAAAATTCAAAAATAAATTATGAGTAATAAGTAATGAGTAAATACCCATTACTCATTACTCATTACTCATTTACCCGCCGATTCCCAACCTTCCAGCCAAGCCGGGGGTTAGAGGTAAAAGGGTGGTAATCATTAAGAACAGAACCAATAAACCCAAAGCAGCCCTCGCATCGTTGGGTTCGGTGATTTCATTCAAGCTGGGGCGTTCTAAATCCCGTTGTAGAAACAGGATAACGATTAACCAATACAGTGCTATGGGATTACCCAAGCCTACCAAAGCTAAGACAATTAAAGTAGCGATCGTTGACCTATTTGCAGTTTTGCGTCCGTAAATCGCCTGTACAACGCGCCCGCCATCTAATTGTCCAGCCGGCATCAAGTTTAAAGCTGTGATGACCAATCCCAGCCAACCAATCACCACCAGGGGATTAACACTAACTAACGGTGACTGCAACGCTGAACCCAAAACAACCCGTGCTAGGCTACCTACTAAAATCGAACCTTGGAAAAACTGATTGGGTAACTGAAATAAACTGCCTGGGTGAGAAAGCAGCAAGCCCACAATCAGCATCAGTAAAGATACAATACCACCAGCGACAGGCCCTGCCACGGCAATATCAAATAACACTGAGCGATTCTGTAACAGCGACTCAAAGCGGGTGATTGAGCCAAAAGACCCAATCTGTACCGCCGGTAAAAAGAAAGGCCAACTGAGGCGGACTTGATGACGACGCGCCAGCAACCAATGTCCAATTTCATGGGCGACCAAAATCGCAAATATACCCAAACCGATGGGTAAAGCCTCTTGCAACCGTTCTGGATTAGCCAGAACATCAAAATTGAGCAATAATCCGCCCGTTTCTAGACTAGTACCAATGGTTGCTACAGCCAGGATAGCTGCAAAGACTTTTTGCGGTAACGTCATCAGGCGTGGGTCATTGCTGCTAGGTAGAACAATAACCACGGGTTTACCGTCTGTGTTTTCTAATAAAAACAAACGATATTTATCAGCAAGTTTTTCTTTTAAACTGGCAGTCAAACGATTGTGAACATCTTGGGGTTCACCACGCAGATTACCTTTGAAAATAGCACCTTGTTGGTAGGCGATCGTTTCTGTGGCAAAAAACGTATCAATCCCAAAAATGCTTCTAATAGCACTCAAGTCTTCTTCTGGAATTGGCAGTATTTCCACAACTACTACTGTTGGCTGTGGTACGTTTTCAGATGCTTGAGAAGATTCATCCGCTAGCCTTTGGGTGGCTCGTTGCTTGAGGATGGCATCTTGACCAGCAGCACGCAACTGTCTGCCTAAGTAGACATACAAGCCCGCAGAAACCACTACCAAGAACAATATACCGGCTATATTGATATAAATTCCAGCCGCAAACAAACCGAAGAACAGCAGCCAGGGAGTCATTAACACCACCGACTGCAACCAGGCCAAGATTCCCAGTTTCCCAAAAGGTCTGGCGCGATAAAAGCCCCAACCTAAAATGGCAAAAGCCACTAACAAAATTGTCCCAAGTATAGGAGTCTCTGACGAAGTAAACATTTCCATCCAAACCCTTCGCTGTGAAAGACCAAGCCCGAATTAGTCAGGTGATACATTACTAATCTATAACGGACGCGGTAGTCTGCCCAAGGTGATTAGGGAATAGGTGACAGGTGACAGGTGACAGGGGATAGAATGAATAAATCATTATTACAATGCAATTCTAAAGGATGTCGTACTATTACCGAGCGACTAGACTAGAACCACAGGGTAATAATTCAAGGAATATTATGATGAGCGATCGCGACTACACACTAATCATCGACAAAAGCGGTAGTATGTCTACCCCTGACCAAGTTGGTGGTAGAAGCAGATGGGAAATAGCCCAAGAATCAACCATAGCTTTAGCCAGAAAGTGCGAACAGTTTGACCCAGATGGCATTACTGTTTATGTTTTTTCTGGCAGATTTAAACGTTATGAAAATGTGACTACAGCTAAAGTCGCCCAAGTATTTCTCGAAAATGACCCAGCCGGGACAACTAATTTAGCCGGTGTCCTCCAGGATGCACTGAATAATTACTTTCAACGCAAAGCAGGTGGCCAAACCAAACCCAATGGCGAGACAATTTTAGTGATTACTGACGGCGAACCAGACGATCGCAAAGCAGTTTTTGAAGTTATTATCAATGCTACACGCCAGATGGATCGTGATGAAGAATTAGCTATTTCCATGATTCAAGTAGGCTCAGATGCCCAAGCTACTAAGTTTCTTAAAGCCTTAGACGACCAGCTACAAGGTGTCGGTGCTAAATTCGATATTTGCGATACCATCACCTTAGATGACTTAGAAGACATGAGCCTTGCAGATGTCTTAATGAATGCAATTACTGATTAGTTGATAGTCATTAGTCATTAGTTATTTTATTAGTCAAATTACATCATGCTAGAAAATCGTGATTACACTCTAATTATTGACAAAAGTGGCAGCATGGCTACCCCTGATCAAAAGGGTGGTAGAAATAGATGGGTAACTGCCCAAGAATCCACTTTAGCTTTAGCAAGTAAGTGCGAACAATTTGATCCAGATGGCATTACTTTATATGTATTCTCTGGTAGATTTAAGCGATATGAAAATGTTACTTCTGCTAAGGTAGCTCAAATTTTTCTAGAAAATGATCCTTCTGGAACTACTGATTTAGCAGCTGTGTTGAAACACGCCACTGATGATTATTTTCAACGCAAAGCCTCTGGTCAAACTAAACCCAATGGCGAAACAATATTGGTTGTCACCGATGGTGAACCAGACGATCGCAAAGCGGTAATGAAGGTGATTATTGAAGCTTCTCGTCGTATGGATAAAGATGAAGAACTAGCTATTTCTTTCATCCAAGTCGGTAAAGATGCCCAAGCTACCCGCTTTCTCAAGGTTTTGGATGATGAATTGCAAAGTGCTGGGGCAAAATTTGATATCTGCGACACCATCACAATGGATGATATGGAGGATTTAAGCCTCTCAGAAGTTCTACTTAATGCTATTACTGACTAGCACAGCTAGGTAAAAAAGGAAAGCAATCTACATTAAAAGTATCTAAAGTCAGTGAAAACCTGACTTTTTATCTTTTTTAACTTTTGAATATTGAATTTTGAATTGTAATTATGGATTCTATTGACAAGCTGTTAGCGCAAATCAAAGCTGAATACGATAGCGAACAACCAAAACAGCCACAACCAAAACCCAATGTACCCAATGTAGGTAAACCATTCAGCCCACCTACAAACAAATCAGCTTCTTTTATCGACAATCTCTTAGCAGAAGTCCAGGCTGACGTTGCAGCTCAAGACCAAGCCGAGGAATCGAGAAAGCAGCAAGAAATAGAACAAGAAAGGATTCGACAAGAACAAATCAAAGCTAAACAACGAGAAGGGTTGAAAAAGCAAGCCCAAGATTGGCTAACAAAATTAGATCCTTTCTCTCCTGAAGGACTTTGGTTTGAAAGATTTGCTGAAAGTTATTCTTCTAAGTTAGAAGCAGCAATTGAATATTTACAAACTCAATAAACCAATTAACCTTTACTTAACTTAAATTTAAATAAACAACTCACATCTAATTTTTGAAAAGCCTCATAACAACTAGAAGAAGCTATTCCCTGTCACCTATTTTTGATAAAAATGCTTCACAGCCCATTCGTGCATTGCATAGAGAATTGGTTGTAAACTTTTTCCTAAAGGTGTTAAAGAATATTCTACCTTTGGAGGGATTTGTGCGTATACTTCTCGATGTATAATACCATCTTCTTCTAATTCTCGAAGTTGTTGAGTGAGCATTTTTTGTGTAATTCCAGGTAGAGAACGCTGCAATTCACCAAATCTTTTAATCTCTGATAGCAGTTCTCTGATGATTAAAACCTTCCAGCGTCCGCCAATTACCTTTAAAGTAGTTTCTACTTCACAAGTTAGCCTTTCATAATTTTCTGCTTGAGCTTCCATAGTTACTTTTTAGTAAGTACCTTACTTTTTAGTGCGTACTTTCATATTAACTATATATAGTTTAAAGTCTATTCGGCAAGTATTTTTTTACTTGACCATAAATTTTGTTGTATGCCTAATTAATAATTGGGGAATTTTTTCATGGCAAATATCCTCCACATTGATACTAGTCCTCGTGGTGAACGTTCAATTTCACGATCGCTTTCTTATGAATTTATTACTTCTTGGAAAGATACTCACCCTGGGGACATCGTAACTTACCGGGATTTAGGCCATAGTCCTGTTCCCCATGTAGACGAATCTTGGATTGCTGCTGCTTTTACACCCCCAGATGCACGTACACCAGAATTAAATGAAGCGATTAAATTATCGGATAGTCTAATTGATGAATTTCTCGCTGCCGATCGCTATATTTTTGGCGTACCGATGTATAACTTGAATATACCCTCGACTTTCAAGGCGTACATCGACCAAATTGTGCGCGTCGGTCGCACCTTCGCTGTGAATGAGAACGGCTTTAAAGGTTTAGTAGACAGCAGCAAAAAAGTATTAATTATTACCTCTCGTGGTGGTGCTTTTTCACCGGGAACTCCCTTTGCTGCTTACGATTATCAAGAACCTTATCTGCGGGCTATTTTAGGTTTTATCGGTCTGATAGATGTTACCTTTATCCACGCTGAGAACCTGAATACAGGTGACGATGAGCGTGAAAAGTCTCTAACTGAAGCTAAAGAAGCGATCGCCGAAGCTGTCGCCAACTGGTAATATTAATTACTCAATATCAATATAAATCACTGTGACGTAGGGATTAATTAGCGATTCAGGTACATCTATTGTCAATTCTCCTAACGGATTGGGATTGAGAAGAGAATCCATAATTGCACAGCGACTTGTAAAGTTCAGTGGTGTACCATCAGCAAGAACAGACACTGATTTTACTTGTTTGATTGGTATACCTCTAACTGATATTGTCTCGTAAGGTTGCATTAATAAGTGTAGATAAAGGCGATTACCCTTACGAGTTGAGGGGCCATAAAATTGCCAGGGTTCTAATCCTGGCATGGTATCTAGTATACTTTCAGAATGCTGGGACATCCAATCAGCTATATCTTTGAGACGTTCTAACTGCTCAGGGGGGATTTGTCCGTTACCCATTGGACTCACATTGAGCAGAAGATTACCTCCTTTCCCTGCGACTTCACAAAGGGTATGAATTAGCTGACGGGAGGACTTAAAACAATGGTCATCTGAGTTATATCCCCAACTTTCATTGATGGTTAGACAGGTTTCCCAAAGATGAGCAGGTGGGTGAGAAGGAATAAACTGTTCAGGGGTTGCAAAGTCTCCACAATTTGGCAGGCGATCGTTAATGAGAATATTAGGTTGTAATTCACGAATTATTTTTGCTAATTCTTGCACCTGCCATTGTTCTAGAGTACGTTCCCAACTCCCATCAAACCAAATGATGTCAATTTGACCGTAGTTGCTCAATAATTCTCGGATCTGATTGCACAGAAATTGAAGATATCGCTCCCACTGTTGCGGTGTAGGTTGAGGTAATTTGTCAAATCGATAAGGTTTATCAGCCTCTGTAAAAGCAGGATAGTCAGGATGATGCCAATCACTGAGGGAAAAATAAAGCCCTATACGCAATCCTTCAGAGCGCATAGCATCGATAAATTCACGTACAATGTCTTTTTTATAAGGTGTAGATGCAATTGAAAAGTCTGATTCTTGGGTATGGAATAGGGCAAAACCATCATGATGTTTGGCTGTTAAGATGGCATATTTCATACCTAGACTTTTTGCTAAATATGCCCATTCTTGAGGATTGTATTGCTGTGGATTGAAATTATCAGCAGTGCTGTGGTATTTCTCAACAGGAATATCTTGGCAAAAAGGAAGGCTGAATACACCCCCAACTAGCGGCCAAGATAACTCACATTCTTGTTGAGAACTGTGTCCCCAATGAACAAACATCCCCAGTCTAGCTGTATTAAACCAGTTGTTCATCATGATGAAATTACAAACCCTGAAAATATTTTTTGCGAAATTTTTTATTTACTCTCTGTATAAATAGATTGAGTAACCGCCCTCTAGTCAAACTGGGTATATTGCTAGAATAATGCTTTTTATGGTCAAAAAAATCATTTAATTCTGCAAGAATTACTTGCAGACGCGTAATAATATTTTCAGGTCGATATTCAGCAAAGAAATCTTCAGATAAATTAGGTGAGATAGTAGAGTCTATTACCTTCAAAACCCTTTGAACGTCGTACTCTTGGGAATATCCAGCAATTTTATAGCAATTAAATCCAGGGTCTAAATAATCAGAAAGTCCGCCGTTGACACTAGAAAAAACCTGACAACCACAAGCCATAGCTTCCATTGGTTGCAGACCAAAACCTTCACTGACATTCTGTTGCGCCCAATATTCTGCCGAATCATAAAGATAAACTTTAACCCGATTAAATAATCCAGGTAAGTCTTCCACATAAGAATTAACTACCTGGACTCTACATTTTTGTTGTAAAGCGGGAATTAGTTGATTTAGTAAATACTCAGAAGATTTTCGCGACTGAACTAAAACATCAATATCTCGTTCTATATTTAAATTTTTAAAATCATAACTAATTTCATTAGGCAAATAATAAACGAGAGAATTGGGTGCTTTTTGTCCCCAATATCCCATCGTAATACGGCTCACAGTAATAATGGGAATACTGGCAGGTAACCTAAATTTATAACCCGCACTATGAGCATGATAAACAACATTATATGACTGGAGTTTTTTAGCCAACTTAGCTATATCAAATCCCCAACTAATCACAAAAATTACATCATCTAAATTTGACTCTTGCAACAGATCATCTAAAAACAGCTTATCTGTTTCCCGTTGCCGATAAGTCACCACCTCAGCACTACAAACCTGTTGAGCGAGCTTAAACGCTTTCAACTCCGCCCACAAACCACCACAAGCAAATTTGCCACCAGTTCCAGGAACTAAAAAATACAGTTTTCGCATTACCAATTAAGAATTAAGTTAGCGATCGTGCAACGTCTCATAGAGATTCTTTGAGCGTCATCACGAATTACGTTAGCGGAGCGGGACGTTCGCGATAGCGTCTCGTAGAGAAGTCCATTACGAATTACGAATTACGAATTACGAATTACGAATTATTCTCTTGCCAGTTTACTTTGACAAAATGCCCCTGACGACCCCAAACATCACGAGAGATAGTAATATTTTCAACTGCTAGGTTAAAGGGAATCGCAGTTGTCAGATATCGCTGTGCTATTGAACCTACATCGGGTGCCAGTTCAGAGGCTGTAGTGGCTGCTAATCCTAAACCGATCAATTGCTCAACAGGTCGGAATGGTAACATTAAAGTCACACCTACACCTAAGCCAGCCGTCAATAACATAGCCACTGATAAATTTGTACCGCAACGGGGATGTACAGCCAAATCCCATTCGCCATGAATAAGGCGGTGAAGAGCAAGGGTAACAGCTCGCCGCAAATCGCTGATATTCACTTCCCCATAGAGATAAAATCCCTGGTCTGTAGACAAACCACCCAATAATTCATCATCAATTTGGATTTTGCTTGGTCTTCCGGTGGGGGATTGAGTGTTTTTTACTTCACTCAACACCCAAACCGTGGCGTGTTCCAAGGCGTGAACTTGGCGCAGCATTAACATCTCTTTCAACCCAGGGATAAAAGATAGCTGCTTGAGTAAGTCAGCATCTTGTGTAGGTTGAGGTGCTGTAAAGTCAAAACTTAAAAAATCAAAGGGAGATGAGTTACCGATAAAAGCAGCAGAGGTATTCATAAAAACACTGCTCCCCAAGTTGATGGAGCAACATAGATTTCCTACCAATGTAGCGTCTGAGGCAAGGTATTGTTGCTAATTTTTGTTGATGATTGTCTCAATATCTTTTGAAATGTAGCAAAATTACCCGTTGGTACAGTTTTGTAACCAACTGTACCAACGGGGGAAAATAGCGACCCACAATAACTAAACAGCCAAGCTTTACGTTCTGCTTGATTTTGACCTGCGTGAGACCTGCGCTAGAGATTCACAAAAAATGCGTGAGGAGAAAACAATCATCTAAATGATCTGTCAAAATCAGCTATGCTGCATACCAGACGAAATTAATTGCCATGCTAGATGCACTTGAGAGCGTCTGCAAGTCGTTTATTCGTCTTGTTTAGGGAGAAGACAACAATTGACATCATTCAAGCAAACTTTACCCCACTGTAAAGCCCAGCGAACAAGAGCCACTCGGTTTTCAGTGCGGGTTTTGTCGAGAATGTTGCTGATATGGTTGTCAACTGTGCGTTTGCTAATTTCCAGTTTTCCTGCAATTTCTTGGTTAGTTAAGCCAGCAGCCACTAAGTCGATAATTTGCAGTTCTCTGTCTGAGAGACTAACAGGGGTCTGAGACTCGCCACCAGCCATGAGCTATTCTATCCTCCGTTGGTATATGTACTTAATCACTCTTTTTAATTCTAGAAGATTCTTCTGGCTGTAGGAATTTCAAGTGTTAGCTGCGATACGATTAACAATATTTTTTTCCTTTTTGTATTGGATGATAATTCCGCTAATTTTACATCACTTATATTAAATGTCACAGAAGACAGGTGACAGGTGACAGGTGACAGGGGACAGGTGACAGGGGACAGGTGACAGGGGACAGGGGAGTAGGAGAAGTAAATTCTTCCCCAGTACCCAGTCCCCCATTTTGAATTTTGAATTTTGAATTTTGAATTCCCCAAAGGGGTAGAGTGGGAGTATAAGCAAAATATAAACTCGCCAGATTTTTACGGCAAAACATGGGCAGTATTTGGGAAATAGATTTTTACTCCCGTCCGATTTTGGACGAAAATCAGAAAAAAGTTTGGGAAGTCTTAGTCTGTGAAAGTCCCTTAGATATCCGCACAAACTTAGATTCTTTATTCCGTTATGCAAAATATTGTCCTAGTACAGAGGTAAACTCAGGTTGGTTAAGGACAGCATTACAGGAAGCCATAGATAAAGCTGGGGAAGCACCAATCAAAATTCGCTTTTTCCGCCGCCAAATGAATAATATGATTGTCAAAGCTTGCGAAGATTTGGGTATTCCTGCCCTATCTAGCCGTCGGATTTTGATACTTAACGAATGGCTGCAACAGCGAATGGATGAGGTTTATCCCCAAGAGCCTGGCTATCAAGGAGGAACAAATGCTTCGGTGCGTTTGGAAAGTCCTTTACCTCAAAGATTACCTGATGCTTTGGAAGGGCAACAATGGGTATTTGTCTCGTTATCGGCTGCGGAGTTAGCTGAGATGCCAGAGTGGGAAATTGGTTTTAGTGAAGCTTTTCCCCTAGAGTTGGCAAAATTATCGCCAGAAGCCCGCATCCCTGGCATATTGATTTTTTCACCGAGAGCGTTACCTTTGGCGGGTTGGATGTCTGGTTTAGAGTTAGCCTTTTTGAGGGTCGATACTAAACAAGGCACGAGATTAGTTTTAGAAACTGGGACTACAGAAAGTTGGATTTTAGCCAATCTCAAAAATCCAAACACCCTAGCTGAAGCTAAAGGTTTTGAAGCAGCCAAGCAAGAAGCTAGGGGAGTGCATTTTCTAGGTGTGCAATCAGATGCCCAAGCGGAAGCTTTCGCTGGATTTTGGCTTTTACAAGAGATTAATGTACCGTAAGGTAGGAATTAGGCATGGGGCATTGTATTTCTCTCCCCCTGCGTCCCCTGCGTCCCCTGCGCCCCCTGCCTTCTTTCCCCATTCCCTAATAAATGCTGAGAAATACCAATGATTTGGGATAATTATCTGCGTCCGTCTGCATTGCGAATATGGCAAATGCTAATTTACGCGGATAATAAGCCAATGATTTGGGATAATGATCTGCGTTGATCTGCGGTTCACGATCCAAAATCCATAATTTACCGAGGGTCATGGGTTCTGAAAATTTGTCACAGGATACACTAGCAGAAAATCTGCTAGAGTTAGCTATCAAATCGGGAGCAGAAGCAGCTGAGGTGTATCAGTCGCGATCGCTTTCTCGTCCGGTTTTTTTTGAGGCTAACCGACTCAAACAGCTAGAAACCAGTCAATCTGAAGGCACAGCATTGCGGCTATGGCGCAATGGGCGTCCAGGACTCACGGTAGCTTATGGTTCTGTGAAGCCAAAAGTTATGGTGGAAAGAGCGATCGCTTTAAGCCAACTTAATCAACCAGAAGTTTTGGAACTGGTCAGCAATTTTCAGCCAGATTATCCAGACTTAGGCTCATCTGTACCGATAGAAGTGCTAGTTAGTTGGGGCAAAGAAGCGATCGCTATGATCCGTGATGCTTATCCAGATGTGGTCTGTAATAGTGATTGGGAATGTGATATTGAAAGCACAAGACTGGTTAATAGTCAAGGACTAGATTGCTATTACAATGATACTACACTTAGTTGCTATATGTCAGCCGAGTGGGTGCGGGGTGATGATTTTTTGAGTGTTGCTGATGGTCAAACCCAGCGAGACATTCTAGAACCAGAGAAATTAGCCCAGCAAATTTTACAGAGATTGATTTGGGCTAAACATAATGTCCCATCGCCCAATCGTCGTGTGCCGGTTTTATTTACTTCTAAAGCAGCCGATATGCTGTGGGGAACAGCCCAAGCGGCTTTAAATGGTAAGCGGGTGCTAGAGTCAGCCTCCCCGTGGGGAGAACGCTTAGGTACACCAGTAATAGCTTCTAATCTTACCTTGTACCAAGACCCTTTAGCAGGGCCTTACAGTTGCCCTTTTGATGATGAGGGTACGCCGACAACTCCTTTAGTATTTGTAGAAAACGGCATATTACAGCATTATTATTGCGATCGCACCACCGGAAGTCAACTAGAAACTGGTACTACAGGGAATGGTTTCCGGCCTAGTTTGGGCAGCTATCCTACCCCTGGTTTATTTAATTTCCTCATCCAACCTGGTAAGGCATCACTACAGGAGTTAATTCAAAAAATGGATGATGGCTTAATTGTCGATCAAATATTAGGTGGCGGCGGCGGTATTTCCGGCGACTTTTCCGTCAACATTGAATTGGGTTATCGCGTCCGCAAAGGCGAAGTTATCGGACGTATTAAAGATACGATGGTGGCAGGTAATATCTACACCGCCCTCAAACAAGTAGAATTAGGTGATGATGCTGATTGGAACGGTTCTTGCTACACACCATCTTTGATAGTGGAGGGACTATCGACAACGGGGAGGAATTGAGGGGACAGGTGACAGGTGACAGGTGACAGGTGACAAGGTACAGGGTAACTCATGCCCAATGCTCATTAACTAATTACGAATTACGAATTACGAATTACGAATTACGAATTATTATGCACTTTCGTAGGTGGTTACAACCGAGAAAGGGTTTAGCGATCGCAGAAGCTTGTATTATTGGGGTGGTAGCGGCTTTATCTGCGGTATTCCTGAAAGTGGGTTCTGGTTCTCTGGGAGCATTGCGCGTTCAGAGTTCCCATCTTTTACCGACTTGGGTGGCACTACCTCTAGTTGGGGTGAGTTTTGGGTTTTTGGCTGGCTGGTTGGTACAAAGGTTTGCACCAGAGGCGGCGGGTAGTGGTATTCCCCAAGTCAAGGCGACTCTGGCGAATATCCCGACTAAGTTATCCTGGCGGGTAGCATTGGTGAAGCTTGTGACGGCCATTATGGTCTTAGGTTCGGGGATGACTTTGGGTAGACAGGGGCCGACAGTGCAGGTAGGCGCAGCTTTGGCTGGTGGGATGAGTCGCTTAGTTCCTACTTCTCCTGACCATCGCCGACAAATGATTGCAGCAGGCGCGGGTGCAGGTTTGGCGGCGGCGTTTAATGCTCCTATTGCCGGTGTACTATTTATTATTGAGGAATTACTGCAAGATTTATCGGGAATGACTCTAGGAACTGCCATTATCGCGGCCTTTATTGGTGGGGTGGTGTCGCGGTTGTTGGGTGGTGGCAGTTTTAATTTAAATATTGAATTGATGAGTTATTCCAGTGGATTCTACTTTACGGAAATTCCCTTTTTTTTACTGTTGGGTGTTTTGGCGGGGTTACTGGGAGCATTATTTAATCAAGGCTTAATTTTTAGTATCAAATTTTATCGGCGGTTGCATATCAGTTTACCCTTAAGGATGGCTTTGGCTGGCTTAATTTCGGGTATTGTCGTCTCTTTTTTACCAGCCTATTTTCGGGATAATACGGGTTTACGAGGATATATTATTACGGGGGACTTAAATCCTACCATAGCGGTGATCGCCTTTATCTCTCAGTTTATCCTTACCTTAGTAGCTTTTGGTTCGGGCGCACCTGGTGGGTTATTTGCACCTAGTCTGATTTTAGGTTCGGTCTTGGGTCACTTGGTAGGGGTGTTTTCTCATCAGATTTTAGATCAAGGTTCTCCAATTACCTATGCTTTAGCAGGGATGGGAGGATTTTTTAGTGCGGTTTCTAAAGTCCCCATCACCGCCATTGTGATTGTGTTTGAGATGACCACCGATTTTAATCTAGTGCTACCTTTGATGATTGTGGTGGTGACGGCTTATTTGGTAGCAGATAAAGTATTTCCTGGTTCATTGTATGAAAAGCTGTTGCAACTTAATGGCATCACCTTGACGAAAGAAGTTTCTGTCGAAGGGGTATTAAATAAATTAACAGCTAAAGATGTGATGCAGCAACGGGTAGAAACTCTGGACGCAGACATGAGTCTCGAAGAAGCCACACAAGCCTTTTCCAGTTCCCATCACCGTGGTTTTCCGGTGGTGGAAGAGAGCAAATTGGTAGGAATTGTCACCCAATCTGATTTAACGAAAATCCAAAATCGCCACTTACAAAAGGATACTTTTCTCAGAGAGATTATGACCGCCAATCCCATGACGGTAACACCTTTACACAGTTTGAGTAACGTCCTGTATTTACTTGATAGATATCAACTGAGTCGCTTACCAGTAATAGATGGTAGAAAACTGATTGGGATTATTACCCGTGCAGACATTATTCGCGCCGAAGCAGACCATCTGAATGGTAAAAATGCTATCCCAGGGCCACAACCAGAACCTTCTTATGTAGTTTACCAAACGCGATCGCCTAGTATTGGCAGAGGTAGATTATTAGTCCCAGTCGCTAACCCGGAAACCGCCGAGATATTATTACAGATGGCCGCCGCCATTGCCCGCGATCGCCACTATGAAATAGAATGTGTGCAAATTATCTTAGTATCCCGCCACAGTTCCCCGTCTGAAACATCAGTCAGAACCGCCAAAAGTCGCCGCCTCCTCAGACAAGCGGAAGTATTAGCCAAAAAATGGCACATTCCCCTACATACCCAAATTCGCGTCGCTCACGATTCCGCCCAAGCTATCTTAGAAACCATCAACGAACAGCACATAGATTTAATTCTCATGGGCTGGAAAGGTAACACCTCTACCCCCGGCCGGATTTTCGGTAATGTCGTAGACACCATCATCCGCCAAGCCACCTGTGATGTTGTGTTAGTTAAGTTGGGTAGTCCCTCCAAACCCCAATTCAACCGTTGGTTAGTCCCAATGGCGGGCGGCCCCAACGCCAGATTAGCGATTAAATTGTTACCGGCTTTAGTCACTTTGGGAGATAACCCGCAAATTTGTTTGACGCGGGTGTTTAAACCCTTGGAGTTCAAGCCAGACATGACAGTTATTGAACAAGCCATCCGCCAACTGATGCGCCGCCGTCAATTGTCGAGTACAGTTGTGGCGACTCCAGTCCAAGCTGATTCTGTAGCTGAGGGTGTGATTAACTTAGTGGAGAATGAAAAGTTTGATGTGGTGGTGTTGGGTGCTTCCCGTGAAGGCTTATTGCAACAGGCTATACAAGGTAATATACCAGAAGCGATCGCCTCTAGCGTAGATAGTACCGTGATATTGGTAAGAGGGGCAATTGATAGTTAATATTCAACTAAACATTAGCTTGCTCTGACTGAATTAACCTAGCATAAGGGCTATCAATCTGTGACATCTCTTGGTGGCTACCTCGCTGCACGACTTTACCCTGTTCTAGAACAATGATTTCATCACAGTCGCGGATGGTACTTAAACGGTGAGCCACAATAATGCAAGAACAACCCCGATAGCGCAGATTTCGGTCAATGATTTTTTCCGTTTCTGCATCTAAAGCACTGGTAGCTTCATCCATGACTAAAATTGTGGGTTCGTTGACTAATGCACGAGCAATTTCTAAACGTTGGCGTTGTCCACCACTAAAATTAGCCGCACCTTCCAGTAAGTTACCTTCATACCCTCCAGGTAAGGCTAGAATTACTTCATGAATTGCCGCATCTTTACAAGCTCGCACTAGTTGAGAATTAGTTACTGTATCATCCCACAAAGTTAAATTATCCCGTACAGTGCCGGCATACAAAAAGATTTCTTGTTCTACCATTGCTAAAGAATTAGATAGTATTGCCCTAGGAATTTGTTCTCTAGGAATACCATCAAAAAGAATTTGACCCGACCACGGTTGATAAAGTCCTGCTACTAATTTGGCAACAGTTGATTTACCAGAACCACTACCACCAACTAAGGCTACTCTCTGTCCTGGTTTGAGTTGAAAACTTAAGTCTTGAATCAGAGGATTATCTGTGCGTGAGTAGCCAAAGGTGACATTTTTTAATTCTATATATCCCTGAAGTTGACAATACTGTAGTGGTTGAGTTGTAGAAATATGCAAATTTTGACTGTCTAATTCTGAGTCGGTTGGATTTTGTAACACATCATCTAAACGATTTAAGTCACCTTCTAGTTCCTGGAGGGTACTGCCAAAATTAACTAGAGAGTTAACTGGTGTTAGAAAGCTAGTCATTAAACTTTGAAAAGCCACCAACATACCAATACTCAAGTGTCCATCCATCACTCTTAGCCCCCCAATAACTAAAATTGATAGGGAGCTTAAACCAGTTAAGAATGCAGGTAAAACACCTAATACTTGATTAGTAATGCCTAGTTCTTGCTGACCGTTGATAAATTTTGTGTAATAACCAGACCAACGAGCAAAAAAATCAGATTCTAATGCTGATGCTTTGAGAGTTTCCATACTCTGGAGGGCAGCGATTTCTGTACCTGCAACTTTCCCCCGGTCTTGGATGGTTCGCATATAAATATCTGTGCGTTGCCGCGAAACTGACTGCAATGTCAACATATTAATGGCAGCAAAACAGATCGCGATCGCAGTTAGCACGCCATCATAAGCAAACATCACAATAGCATAAAATACCACCATCACAGTATCTATTACGGTTCTAGCTAATTGACCAGATAATACTTCTGCTACTTTGGTATTAATATTAATCCGACTGCTAATTTCTCCGGCAAATCTTTGGGCATAAAATCCCACTGGCAACCGCAAAATATGGTGAATAAATTGCCCTGACATTTCCACTGATAGCTTAATATTTAGTTTTCTGAGAAATTGCCTTTGCAGTAACGTCAGCCACGCTTGAATAATCACGGTGATTGCCATCCCCAAAATCAGGGGACGCAGCCAGTCTGTACGATTTTCTATCAATATATTATCTACAAATATCTGGTTAAAAACTGGTAGAACTAAGCCGGGAATAACTAGAAAAAATCCTGCCAGTAAACAATAGAGAATTGCCCCAAAAGAACCTCGTAAGCGGTCAATCAACGAGCCAATTAAGCTAGGTTTGCGGCCTCCCTTTTGAAATTCTGACCCTGGTTCTATGATCAGCACAACGCCTGTATAAGCTTCATCAAATTCTTGACAGGAAACTCGCCTTGGGCCTGTTGCTGGGTCATTAAGATAAACCCAATTTTTTTTAAATCCCTCGACTACTAAAAAATGATTGAAATTCCAAAAGACAATATATGGTGGACGGAGTGTTTTTAATTGCTCCAACTGTTTTTTAAAACCTTTAGCCTGCATTCCGTAGTTTCTGGCAGCTTTAATCATATTAGAAGCTTTGCTACCATCACGGGAAACGCCGCAATTTTGCCGCAGTTCTGCTAATGGTACAATTTTGCGGTAGTACGCCAAAATAATTCCTAAAGCGGCCGCGCCACACTCTACGGCTTCCATTTGCAAGAGAGTAGGAGTTTTCACACGGGAGAGGATTTGATTTTGTGCTGTTCCTAAATCTGGCGGTGGCGTTTTTTTATGGAAGGGATTGAGGTTTGGAATTGAGACAATTAAATTCATTGGTAGAGAGAGGGAACAGAAAGTTGATTTACGAGCCAGAAAGTTGATTTACGAGTCAGAAAGTTGATTTATAAGTCAGAAAGTTGATTTATAAGCCAGAAAGTTGATTTATAAGTCGCAAACTTGATTTATAAGTCAGAAAGTTAATTTACAGAGACTCCGGTGTAAATATTGCAGATTTAGCCTATGCTTGCTGCTGTTTTTTCCTATTGCTGATTTTTTATTGACTATTGAGACAGTCGCTACTTACCTTTAGTTAATCCCAGAAAATTCACGAAGAATTGGCAAGACGTAAGTAATTGGGGCTTGCTCCGCTACTTTCACCCGCACACTGGTAGTTGTTCCCGCAGAAATGTTTAATTTTGGCCCCTGGGAAGAAGACCAACGATAACCGCTAAAGGTAGCTGGGTCTATCACCATTTCTGCTCTTACTTCCATATCTCCGCCGCCAGTTGGTAAAATTTTTGCTACTAAGTCAGGATTACCAATGATAGAATTTGCACCTACTTTAGTGACGGGTAAGGGAGAAACAGAGGTAACTTGAGCAACGATACCGCCGAAGCGTTCTCTTTTCACAGAATCGGGGGTGATTTGTAGGGTCATTCCTGGTTGAATCTGCTTGCCATCTTTGACGTTAAAATAAGAGACGGCAATGAGTGGGGTGTTTTTGTCGCTGCTGTTGACAGATACAAGAGGAGTTCCGGGACTGGCAACTTGACCAACAAAAGTGGAAACTTCTAACACACAACCACTACTGATGCTGACAATTTGGCTATTATCTAATATTTGTTTTTCTAGTTGAGCGATCGCTCGATTTACTTCTTCAATTTGATTAACTTTAGTATTAATATTTTCTACGTTTTCTTGATCAATACGTTTACTCCTGGTTTCTAAGTCTTTTAATTGCGCTTGCAGTTCTCCTACAGAACTAAGATTTCCTAAGTATCTCTGCTGTGCTTCTGTTTCCTGCACATCTAACTGCTTAAGTTGAGCTTGAATCTCATACACACTTTGCAACTGGAGTTTATATTCTTGCTCTGCTTGTAATAATGTATCTTTGGCAATTGCTCCCGCATCTAAAAGCTGCTGACGCTTCTGGAGTCTATCTTGGAGGACAGGAACAAGTTCTGTTGCATCATTGAGACGTTGTTGTAAACTAATACGCTGCTGGTGGATAGCATTTAAGCCTTTTTCATAAAATGCAGGCGTAAGAGTTTGGGTGTCTCGCAAACGTTGAATGTAACTTGCTTTAGCAGACGCGATCGCTTCTTTTTCTTTTGTGGTGCGTTGTCGCTGGAGTAAGATAGAATACTGGCTTTGTGATTGCAATTGCGCCACTTTCGAGCGTTGGAGTTGCAATTGCTGTTTGAGATCAGTAGGATCAATTGTGGCTAGGATATGTCCTTTTTCGATACATTGTCCGGTTTTAACATTCAGACTTTTTAACTGTCCTGAGATGGGGGACTCAAAAGTTATGACTTGATTAGGTTTAATCAGTATCCCCTTACCTGAAACCGTAATGGGAATCCGTCCAAAAATACTCCAAACTAACCCCAAGAAGATAAAACTACCCAAAGTAGCCAAAGGTAGCCAATCTAAAGGGTTGACTATCTGCATTAATTGATCCAATCTTTCTGGAGAAGATAAACGCTCCAGTGATTCTTTGCGAAATATGCTTTCTTTGTCAGCCATTCATTTGTTAATTCGTAATTTGTAACTGATCCTTTCTACCTTATGTCTTCAAGATTGCCTATTGAGCCGTTTAATCATCCAGTCAAATCTAGCACCTGCTAGGGCGGTATTGTCTAAGGTATCTAAGTCGATTTCATCTTCAACTTCGATATCTTCGGATAAGAGTTGGTCTAGTTGGTAGGCTAATTTACCGAATCCTCGACGGAATAATCTATCACGAATTCTATCTGTTAAAATCACAGCGATCGCTCGATAAAAACGGGCTGTAAATCCTGTATCTTGCTTTAATTTTTCTGCTAGTATGTGCTGTGGTAGTGCTAATAATACGGAAGATTCTGCTGCTTTGACTGTGGCAGAGGCGGTTGTAGTTTCTACAAAGGACATTTCTCCTAAAATTTCACCCTTGACTGATTTAGCAATTTCTTTTTGAGTCAGTTCATTTTGTGATGTGGTAACAAAAATCCCTAATTTCCCATCTAACAATATATATAATGCCTCAACAGGTTTACCTTCCTCAATCAGCATCGTCCCCGGATTCACTTGCGTTCTGATTCCCTGAGAAATCATCCAATCAATATCACTATCATTCAAGATGGCAAAGACAAATAAAACTTTTCGTAGTGGTTCACTTGGAACTACTTTGTTTTTAGTCAAAAAGTCAGTTAATCTTCTCAATTGCTGTGACAGTGAAATAGATAGCATTTGATAAAAATTAGCAGCAAATTCTGTATCTTGCTCTAACTTTTTAATTAACAAAAGCCTAGGTAAAGATAATACTCGTGAGTTTTCTAAGGCGATGAAACTACTAGATGGGGGACGATTATCTATAAAAGATAGAGATTCTGCAATTTCTCCAGCAGCCACACGATCAATTTCTACTGCATCTTCTATATTTCCCGTAGGAGAAACACAAATACTTAATGCTCCTGCTAACAAAATTTCTACTGTATTAAGAACTGCTTCACCTTCTTGAATTAGAACTTCACCAGTATGATACTCTGTGAATTTACTTACACTGAGAATCCAATCAATATCGCTATCTCTAAAAGCTGCAAAATTAGAAAAATTAGCCAGTATTTCTCTGAGCATAGTATCTAAACTTGATTATGAGTGGAATTAAATTATCTGTTACACTAAAATGTAGACTTTTAACCTTGATATGATAGTTAAAAATCTTTTGGACTAAAAGCCAATATTAGTTTTATTATGAGTAATTAATTTAACTAAATATCACCTTTTGCGTTAGTAAAAATAATTGTTGTTTTTACAGTGTGGAAAATTAACCTAACTTAATATGAATTTGATAACAAAATTTATAAACCTGATAGCAGTTCCTCTCTCTCTAGGATTATCAATCATTTATATTTTGCCCAGAGTGGGAATAGCTGAATCACCGAGAAGATTGCAGAATTGGCAAATCAGTCAGAAATTTATCCCCCCAAATCGCCAAGCACCCCGGACTACGGCTGGTGGGGGAAGCCGTGGTGATTCCTGCGATTTAGCAAGTAATGAAACTTTACAGCCTTTAATACCTCAAAATAAATTAGGTTTAACTTTGGCTGAACGTCCGACACTCTACTGGTTTGTGCCACAAATCAGCGTGCCAACTGCACACTTTTCCATCCTAGATGACAAAGGTATAGTCTACGCAACGACTGTTAAACTTCCTAATAAACCGGGCATTATTGGCTTTACTCTCCCATCCAACGCACCGAGTCTAAAGGTTGGTAAACAATATCACTGGTATTTTGCGATCGCCTGCAATCCCGAAGAACCAGAAAAAGAGATGACTGTAGATGGTTGGATAGAACGCATCCAAACCACTTCCGCTTTATCACAACAGCTAGCCAGAACAAATCCCCAGCAACTCTCCCAAGTCTATGCTAATGCTGGCATTTGGCATGAAGCGTTACATACCTTAGTAAAACAACGTCTTGCTAATCCTAACGATAGACAAAGCCCCGCCGTAGGTGATCTTACAGTTACAGCTAATTGGCAAGTATTGTTAGAGTCAGTCGGCTTAAAAAACTTAGTTTCCCAACCTTTGATCAATAAATATAGAGAAAATACCCAGCCCCCACAACATAGGCACAGATGCAAGCCTTGAAACTCAGACCTCCTTAATTACGTAGACGCAAGCCTTTCTTACCGAGGTGTTAGCCGTAGGCTATTACGAATTACGTTAGCGGAGCGGGACGTTAGTCCATTACGAATTAATCCCATGTGGAGTCCAATTAAAAAACAAATTTGGCAATGGCGCGGTATCTTAATCACTGCTCCCAGTGTAGGCATATTTGTCTTCATCCTGCGCTTGAGTGGACTATTGCAGATGTTGGAATTAGCCGCACTGGATCAAATGTTTTTGTTACGTCCTCCAGAATCTATAGACTCGCGTATTGTCATTGTTGAAATTAATGAATCTGATGTGCAAAAACTCGGTAAGCGCGGTAATTGGCCTTTACCAGATGGGTTACTGTCCAAGATTTTAGAAAATATAAAACAACAAAAACCCAGTGCTATAGGTTTAGATTTATATCGAGATTTACCAGTAGGTTCTGGTTATGATTCATTAGTGAAAGTATTTGAGTCTACACCCAATTTAATTGGCGTGCAGAAAGTTGCTGAAAGTGATGATAGTTCAGCAGTTGCACCACCGCCATCTCTGAAAAAAATAGGACAAGTAGGTGCAAATGATTTTCCTTTAGATGGGGATGGTAAAGTTCGCCGTAATTTGCTGTATTTAGCCGATAAAAGTGAGGAAAATGTCTTTAGTTTTGCCTTTAAATTAGCCTATCTTTATTTGAGCGATCGCAGTATTGATGTCGGACAAACAGATAATTTTTTAGTCAAAACAGGAAAGGTAATTTACCCTTTATTTAAAGGTAATGATGGTGGTTATATCCGAGCCGAAGACCAAGGTTATCAGGTAATTATAAATTATCGCCATTCTAGGCAAGATTTTCAGCGTATATCAATCATAGATGTGTTAGAAAATCGTATTCCCAAGGATTTACTAAAGGGACGCATTGTATTAATTGGCTCTACTGCCGAAAGTCTCAAAGACCTATTTTATACACCTTATAGCAGCTCGATATTGACAGCACCAAAACGCATGGCAGGAGTAGTAATTCATGCTCATGCTATCAGTCAAATTTTAAGTGCGACTGTAGATAATCGACCCTTAATTAAAACTTGGCATAAACCGCAAGAATGGTTGTGGATTTCTCTGTGGGCCTTAATTGGTGCAACATTAAGATGGCAACAAAGATATAGTGGTACATCTAAAAGCAAATCACTATTACCTCTGATTAGCTTATTACTGGCCGGATGTAGTCTTATAGGTATTAGTTATCTTGCTTTTCTGGCAGGGTGGTGGATTCCTATCGTCCCATCATTAATTACGTTAATTGGTTCAGGAATTGCGGTGACTGCTTATGTTGCTAGGACTGCGGGATCTATTCGCAAAACCTTTGGTCGTTACCTTACTGATGAAGTAGTTGCCAATTTATTAGAAAATCCTGAAGGTTTGAAACTGGGCGGAGAACGCAAAAAAATCACAATTCTCACCTCTGATTTAAGAGGTTTTACCGCAACGGCTGAGAGATTATCGGCGGAGGAAGTAATTAAAATTATTAACCTTTATTTGGGATATATGGCAGATATCATCACTCAATATCAAGGAACTATTGATGAGTTTATGGGTGATGGCATTTTAGTTTTATTTGGTGCGCCTATTACTAGAAAAGATGATGGTACTAGAGCTATTGCTTGTGCAGTGGCGATGCAGTTAGCAATGGCAGATGTGAATGAAAAAATCCAGCAAATGGGATTACCAAAACTCGAAATGGGGATTGGTATTAATACAGCAGAAGTAGTAGTAGGTAATATTGGTTCAGAAAAACGCACTAAATATGGAATTATTGGTAGTCAAGTAAATTTAACTTATCGGATTGAATCTTATACAGTCGGTGGACAAATTTTTGTTTCCGAATCAACTATTAACGAAACTGGTGCTGTCGTCAAAATTATTGGACAGAAAGAAGTACAAGCAAAAGGGGTGACAAAACCCATCAAAATATATGAAATTGGTGGAATTACAGGAGAATACAATTTGTATCTGACTCAAGAAGCAGAAATATTTTGGCAACTACCAGCAGCGATTCCCCTACAGTATGCAATTTTGGATGGTAAAGACGTAGATAGCACTGTGAGAAAAGGCAACTTAGTTAAGCTGTCAACCAAAGGAGCGCAAATCTGCCATGATTCAGCAGAAAATCCTGTAGTTTTGCAACCATTTACTAATCTGAAACTAAATTTTTTTCTACATGATACTGCCGCAACAAGTGAAGATACTTATGCTAAAGTCTTAGACAAAACCGCAGAACCAAACAGTTTTTATATTTGCTTTACCAACATACCGCCAGCAGTGGCAGCACAATTTCATAGCATGAGGTAATGGTTCGTAGTAAGGACTTTAGTCCTTATTTTCTAAGCACTAAAGTGCTGACTACAAACTAATTAATTGAAAAATGCCATAAGTTCAAATGAATGATTCCAAGTTACTGCTCACAGGTAATCAGTCCATAATTTTAGATGATCATCACACAGTTTGGCAGATTAAATCTGGTGCGATCGCGCTGTTTGCTATTCCCCTCCACCAAGGGATTGAGGGGATTCGTCGTTATCTATTCACAGTCAATGCCGGGGAAGCATTATTTGGGATAGCGACGAAAACGCATAAAATTTTAGCGGTATCGATGGAAGAGACTGTACTGTGGCAACTAACTAGAGATGACTGGCAGAAAGATGAGTCTCAAGGTTTTCTGGAGTTAGTGCAGACTTGGGGGAAAAATATCTGTAGTTGTGTAGGCGATCGCTGGGTAATTCCGCCTGTGTTATCCGATCCGCAAAAGCTGAGTAGTTGGGACACCATCCAAGTCACTCTTAATGAACTGCACAGCGATTTCTGCCAAATTCTAGTCCAAATAGAACAGGAGGAGTTAGCCGCCAAATTGCAGCAATTCCAAGCACGACAACAACTTAACCATCAGGTAACAGTTGGAGCTTTAGGTAATTTGGCATCAGTTCTCAAACCCAAACAAGCGGAACTTCTGCAAGAAGGGACATCCCTTTTGATTGCCGCCGGTGCAGTAGGTAAGGCATTAGGCATCAAGATTTTGCCCCCGGCACGTTCCGAAGATATGAATCGGATCAAAGAACCCCTAGAAGCGATCGCGCGTGCATCCCGCATTCGGATTCGGCGGGTATTACTCAACGATCAATGGTGGCTAAAGGATACTAACCCTCTACTAGCATATACGTATCAAGATAACCGCCCTGTGGCAGTTTTACCAATAGGAACAAGAAATTACGAAATTTTTGACCCAGAAAATCACACTCGTACTCCTGTAAACAATAATACTGCTCAACAACTAGCTCCCTTTGCCTATGTGTTGTATCGTCCCCTACCTGATCAAAATCTAACTGCGATCGATCTGTTAAAGTTTGCCTTCAAGGGGCAGATGCAAGAGCTTCTGATTATCCTCCTTACAGGTACAGTCGCTGCATTTCTAGGGATGTTAACCCCCTTGGCTACTGGTATCCTCATTGATGCTGCCATTCCCGATGCAGATCGGGGCTTATTACTCCAAATTGGCTTGGGTCTGTTAGCAGCCAGTTTTGGCACAATGATTTTTCAAACTGCTCAAGGATTTGCCGGACTGAGACTAGACAGTAAAGGTAGTTTAGATTCCCAAGCCGCTCTCTGGGATAGATTATTAAATCTGCGAGTGTCTTTCTTCCGTCAGTATTCCATTGGGGATTTACAATCTCGTGTTTCCGCTATTACTCAAATTCGTCAAAAACTCGGCGATACAGTATTACGCACAATTTTTACTAGTTTCTTCTCCCTGCTGAATTTGGGACTGTTGTTTTTCTACAGTTCTAGTTTGGCTTTAGTTGTGCTAGCAGTAGCACTGGCGACAATCATCTTTACTACTGTCTCCGGCATACTTACCCGCCAGAAATTGCGTGCTTTAGAAGAAATAGAAGGAGATATTTTTGGTTTTACTGTCCAGATGGTTGCAGGCGTGTCTAAACTTCGTGTCAGCAGTGCAGAAGACCGCGCTTTTGCTTATTGGGCAAAAAAGTATAGTCAGCAACTCAAACTCAAACTGAGTACAGAATTGGTAGAAGATATCTTAGCTATATTTAATACTGTCATGCCAACAGTCACTACAATCATCATCTTTTGGCTAGCAGTCATCTTAATTACACAAGCCCCATCTCAAGGCAGTGTCGGATTAACTACAGGTACATTTTTAGCATTTAACTCAGCCTTTGCTATCTTTATCTTGGGTGCAACGCAACTGAGCAACACCATAGTCAGCATATTAGATATCAGTATTTTTTGGGAACGAGCAAAACCTATCTTTCAGGCTCAACCAGAAATTGACCTGAACAAAAGTAATCCAGGACGCTTAACAGGTAAAGTCAAGATTGATCATATGACGTTCCGTTACCGAGAAGACGGCCCCCTCAATTTAGATGATGTCACCATTCAGTCCGAAGCAGGAGAGTTTATTGCTTTAGTCGGGCCTTCTGGTAGCGGTAAATCTACAATTATTAGGATGTTGTTGGGGTTTGAAACACCTAAAGACGGGACGATTTACTACGATGGTCAGGATTTATCAGGATTAGATATATCAGCAGTGCGGCGACAAATTGGTGTAGTCCTGCAAAATGGGCGGATTAATAGTGCCTCAATTTTTGAAAATATTTCTAGCGGCGCATTGGTGACAATGGATGAAGCTTGGGAAGCAGCACGGATGGCCGGGTTTGCTGATGATATTAAATTCATGCCAATGGAGATGCACACAGTCATTTCCGAGGGGGGTACAAACCTATCTGGAGGACAAAGACAACGGCTATTAATTGCCCGTGCTTTGGTATTAAAACCGAGAATCCTGATTTTTGATGAAGCTACCAGTGCCTTAGATAATCGCACCCAAGCTATAGTCAGCAACAGCTTAGATAATTTGGGAGTAACGCGCATTGTGATTGCCCATCGCCTCAGCACCATTCGCAATGCTGACAGAATTTATGTGATTGAAGCTGGTCGAGTTGTCCAGCAAGGTAAGTTTGAGGAATTAGTCTCTCAAGAGGGTTTATTTGCAACTTTGATGGCGCGACAGATGGCTTAGGGTATAGGGGAGTCTGTCATTCTTTGCGTAAAACCCTCTCTATCTGGTGAATGTAAATATATAGAGATTTTCAATTGTACAAAATACGCACTTATGTAAAGGGCAAGATATTGCTTCTTTGCAACAGAGTTTTGTATTTATTAATCGCAATAGTTGATTATATTATGAATAAGATAAATCAAGCTTTTACTATTACATCAATTTCTATTTTTGTAGGATTATCTCTTATTTCTGGTATATCTACAAGAATGAATACAGAATCACAGTTTAGTGTAATATCTGTGCCGAAAATTTCGCATCAAAAAACTAATCAACCCTTTATTGCTCCCAATAGAGGGACACCTCAAACTACTGCCGGTGGAGGAATTCGTGGTTTTTACTTGCAACCACAACTGTAAAAAATCAGGGTTGCATAGCAGCGTTGAGAATTGATTATTAGTATATTTTTATTTTTTAAGATATCAAGATTTCGTGCTTTGAGAGCCTGAATCATTAACATAAGGCCAAGACTGATTCTGCACTAATAATTTATCTGCTTCTGCAAACATTAGAGAATCCCCAGGGCGAAGTAAGCAAATCGATACGGGAGATGCGATCGCTCCATCTTTACGAGTCCCAGAACGCTGATTTGCTACCTGATAAACATGGTCTGGGGTGGGGTCAACAGCCATGATGTGTGCTTGTGAACCATCTAGACAAGGGCCAAGACCACGCTGCCAAAACCAGGGCGCACCCCCATCTGAGTACGGTACAAGGTGTTTGGCATTCCAGATTTCAGCTACATCAATGACATCATCGGCATCACACATCATTTTTTGCCGGACTTGCCAAATCTTCTCAGGTACAAAAGTCAGATACCGGGCAACGGAGGAAAATAGATACTGAATCGGATATAGTCCAAAACCACGATAGCCGCCAAAGAGAGTATCAAGAGAACCATAACGCTCTTTGGCTGTATCTGCTAGTTTTTTGACATTTCCCAGACAGTCATTACCAGAATCGGCGGTCAGTGCCACGCGGCGATTGTGATACTCAACCAGATAGGTGTTGCCCTGATTACGAATCTCTGGGTGGAGAACTTCCCCAACGGTCGCCTGTTCCCCGTAAAATGGCAAGGCGATGACTCGCATCCCGCCAATCTGCCTTTCTTCAAACCAGTCGAGGGTGTGAACATGATCGAACCCCAACTGACGCAGTCGCAATGCCATGTCAATTGCCAATACAGATTCTCGCCTCACGTCGGGAACAAAGATTGGCGTGTTAGCACCAAGTCTTAGCAATGTTCCTAAATCGAAATGATCAGGATGAGAATGAGTAATAAATACCGCATCAGGTTGTCCTAGTTCCTCTAGGCTGAGGGGTTGATAGTTAGGCGGATAAACCTCAGACTTGGGCAATATAAATGGATCAAACAGAATACTAGAATTGCCATCACTAAATTGTAGAGTTGAATGACCAACAAAGGCAGCATGGCCTAGTAGAGACGGTTCAGGCAAAGTATCTTGCACTAGTACGCCATAGTCATTTAACACATTCCATAACTCGTGGGCAACGGTCGTAGTGGGTGCTGTACTTCCTTGTTGCCATTCCCCTAAATATAAAGCTAAATCTGACAAGAGATGGGGAGATAATTCGAGGGTGGCGATACTTTCACCAAGATTGCGTTCCAGTTGCAGAGCAACAGGTTGAACAGCTTGAGGATCTGGATAAAGCCAATCTTCTCGCAGCACACCAGGACTTGCATACAAATCCGCCAGTCCACCAGGAATCATCGTTGCTGCCAGTAATTCCCGTGAATGCGCCACCACATCTGCAAGGCCATATTGTTGACGGTGCGCCATGATGCTTTTGCAGTAGCGTCGGATGGTAGTGTCACATTGTCCAGTGACAGCACTACCAAATTTTGTCTCGTCCTGATAAATCAGTTGGAATCTAATTTTGTTGCTTAATCTTCGACGTGTCACGTTATTTTATTCCAAATTCAAAATTGTTTGACCAGCCGTGTTCTCTTCGCGCAAACGGTAGGGCTAATTCTGCCATATAATGCTGCCCTTGAGAGTCAACTAGCCAGGGTTGATTGACTAACTCTTCGACAATTAGCCACGGGGTTTGTGCTGGCAAGTTTTTTTTGAAAAAGGACTCCAGTGCTAAGGGGCTATCCCGATGTACTAAAAGTGAATATTGACCTGCAATTTGTAGATTAAGCAGCATCGGCCAGCTATAGTCAGCTGCTAATTGCTGCCACTTAGCAAAACGCTCCATTGCAGGCATTTGGGCAAGTTCTACTAAGATTTGCCCACTCAAAACAGTCCGACGCGGACGTAAAGTAGCGTCTTGAGGTAGTCGCACACGAGGAGTAAACCGGGGTGCGGTAAGTTCAATCTGCATTGGCTGTGTAGCAGCGCGAAAAACCGCCATAGGGTTATCTTGAAAGGTAGTCCAAAGTAACTGCTCACAGATGGGGTCAAAAGTGGCGATCGCAGCTAAGGAAAACCAGAATACTGCTACGGGATTGGCACAGGAAGATAATTTTAAAAAAGGTAGCTGAGTTTTAGCATCAAGAAAAATTTTGGCATCAGCTAGGGATGGAGTATCTGGACTTGCTCCCCACAACTCAATCGGCAGCATCCCGAAGTTGGGACGAGCTAGGACATTGGGGTTACGCTCAAAGGGATTTTGTAGTTCTGCCAGCTGAATTTGATTTTGGGTTGCTAAATCTTCCAGCCTCTCTTGAAACCAAGAATGCAATAGATGATGACACTTGAGTAATTCACTAAACCGGGCAAAGATTCGCACTGGCTCATCACCAATGCCATGAACTACCTGTTGAAATGAATCAAATAAACCCACAAACAGGCAACCAAAAGGGGCTGTAGACAGGGAGGGTTTTAGGGTATTGCTACTAGTTTCTAAAACCACTTCCTCTGTGTTGTGTGATAAACAGTGTTCCCACTGTGCTATGCGGTTGACGACTGCGCGATCGCTATGAGCCTTTGTCATGTCGGCAGTTAGGTTAGATTTGAGATCACTGAGAGCAACACCCACAGCAAATTCCTGTTGCAGTCGTTCACGGAACGCCATCCGCAATGCGGAGGCGGGACTAAGATTGTGAATCCAGCAGTCTTCATAGTCTAGAAGTGTTTCTAGTAAAGCATTTTGCTGCGCCTCATCAATGGTAATCCGCAATGGTAGCCCCAAATCGCAGTGCAGCACTGGATCGGGTAGCGAGATGAGTTGAACACCAAGACCTTGGGCGAGTTCCTGAATATATGCCTTGGCTTGTTGTAGATACTCTGTTAGTGCATCCAGAGATATGACCTCAAGTTGCGCTGTTAGAGTATCGCCAAGGTGATTTAGTTGGTGAATAGCTTTGTTCCACAGATGACGATCTGACTCAATTAACCTGTCTGCCACCACTACTAAGGCTTGCCAGGGATTCTCAAATCGATAGGGCAGATCGAGTCCGCCTACAAGCACACCCCCATCGATCAACATATGCAGAATATCCTGTATTTTGGCTGCATAGTTCCAACGAGGTGAGGCTGCTACTGTTTTGGACAGTTGATCTAATGTTCCTAGTTCTAATTTTGTGAGTTCCTCCAAGAGAACATCTACGATTTCTTGAGAATCAATTTCACGCTGCTCAACTAATCCATCGGGAGTCCGTCCCCAAAAGTGCCAAGAACCATCTGCTTGTCGCTTCAAAGTGGGATTTAAACGCCAAATTGCAGCTTGACGGTATTCTGCACGCTGGGCGAGCGATCGCAATATTGTTTGCCAAGGGCGCAGATCAGGTGTAAAGGAATACTGCGCCTTTGCTGATTCCTGCTGCGCTGTCTTTCCCAATTCGACTAAACCCACACCAGCCCATAAACCGTAGGGTGTGGTGCGTCCCGTAGCCCTTGCTAGGTAACGATACAGTGCTGTTTCTAGATGGCGAATTTTTTTTGTCCGTTTCCCTTGACTGAGTGGTAGCCCACGCCGTACCTCCGTGACGAGGGATGGATTCGACAACAACAGTGCTTTCATAAACCAGGAATCGCTTGCGGTGATCTGCCACAGTCGTTCCCGTTCTTGTTCGTGTACCTGGTGATAGGCGGCTGTGTATTCTTTCCAGGTGTGAGCGTCATGATTGTGAATGGCTGCAAGTGCCAGGGTTGCAAGTTCCTGATTCCCGAAACCTTGAATAGTCTCAATAGGCCAAGCCGCAGCCCGCAAAATACCAGTCGGGGCAAACTCAAATCTTTGCCGATTATTCATTGTTTACTGAGTCTCGATGCGATCGCGCATAACAAGCTGTAGCCACGCGGCGATGATTGGCGAGCCACGGCTCAATGACGCTAGTGTAATGTTGCTCCAACTTCAGGACGGCGGTGAAATCTCGCATCACGGCTGAGTATACTTCTAGGCTTAATCCTGCTTCCTTTAACCATTGCTCTGTAGCCTGGCTATCTTGCAAATTAAACTGTTCTCGAAAAGAATCAGACATGGCTTGAATTTCCGCATCGGAAATATTCAACCCCAAACGTTCGGCTTCTTTCACCGCCAAATAAGCCAATAGAACTTTTTTGCTAATTACTCCTTCGTTTTCACCTAGACGAGTCAAAATTTGAATATCATCGGGCGTTACTAGAGAATTCTGTGCTTTCTCTAACTGATCAATGGGGATTGTTCCAGCCCCAAAATGACGAAGATAGTAAGTTAGTGGATCTGAGGGGAAATCTTCGGGGATGTTTGGCCAATGCGGAACGGCAAAACGACCATTGCGGACACAGATCACCTTTTCATAACTACGCACTTCCCCAGCTAGCCAAAAAATTAGCCCTGGTTTTTCGCCAGTCATCACCTCTGCTAGTGCTTGTCCGGCAATGTGGGTAAAGAAGTTGGCTTCTGGATGTTCACCCGACACCACGGAAAAATCCTGTGAGCGAAAATCAATGGCATAGTTCAGCAGTTCGCCATCCCCAGCATGAACTACCAATTGCCAAACCACCTGCTCAGAGGGAAACTTAGCCCAAATTGTATCAGCCTGTTTGACTGTACCTTTAAGCCATGAAAGCAGTTTCTCGGTCAGCAATACCTCCAGTTGTCGTTGTAGAGTACGCCGTGCTTCAGGTGTGGATAATCCTGTGAGGGTACTAATATCAACAGGTTGCCAACGCAACACCTCAGATGGCTTGGCTTTGACGAAATCGGCTGCTTGTTCATGTCGCTGTGGGTGCTGCCCTAGATGAAGCTCAATCACATCACCTGGACGCACTGTTGTCGCCCGTTCTGGAGAGCCAAGCCGACGTTGCAACAAGCGCACCGTTTCTTCTGCACTTAACGGAAACGCATAACGATTAAACCAGGCGTGGCGACCACTAAAGCACAGCCCAGAGGCGTAAGGGAATATTAAAGCAGGGTTGCAGGCACAAGCCGCTTCTAGCCAACTCACCACCCCTTCCCTGTCAAACGTTGCCCCCATACCGTGTTGATAGCCCATGCTAGCCCGGACTACCGGCTGATACTTAGTGGAAATCAAATCAATCGCACCGTAGGCTTGGGTGAGGCGATCGCCAATTTCTACCGTTACCTCTGCGTCCGCCATGTGCCAGAATGTCCCTGTGCCATCTCGCACCACTAACCCAAACTCTGGTTCTTCGTGGTCGGAAGGCGTAGGGAGCAAGTGAGTTTGTCCGAGTGCGATCGCTTGCCAAGGTTGACAGACTATCACATGAGAAAATCCCATTTGCTGTAACTCTGCCACGAGTTCCGGCTCATCCGCAGTGATCACAGGTAGTTCACGGGGCAGTTTTTCGAGTGTTTGGCGATGAAAGTGATCGAAGTGTCCGTGAGTCACTACTATAGCCGTCAGGTTGGGCAGTTTATCCAAGTCAAATACCCGACCAGGACAGTAGGTGAGTGTCCCGCCCATAAGCTCATCAGAGAAGCATGGATCAAGCAAGATGCGTTGATCAATAGTTTCGATATATAAAGCAGCATGACCACAGATAGTGACACGCATTATAGTTATTTCCGTATCTAATACTGTCAAAAAATCCTATCCGATTTACCTCATGACAAGTAATAATCTTTAAGTAATTTAAGAAGCAAGTCCAGAATCTATTGGTAAGATTGGTGGACTTCCTATGAATCTGGGTTAGTAGTGAGGGCTTTAGCCTTCAAAGTAATTAGAGGGCTAAAGCCCTCACTACAAGCCTCAATATAATTAATATTTTTGAGCTATTCGTGTGGAAAAAACAATACACAATGTTGTAGTTTTCGGCGGAGGTAGTGCGGGATTTCTCTCTGCCTTAGCCCTAAAGGTAAAGATGCCATCGTTGAATGTGGTGGTAGTTCATTCCACAACTATTCCCATTATTGGAGTTGGTGAAGCAACTACCGCCTGGATACCTTGGTTTCTACATCAGTATCTGGGATTAAATCGAGAGCAATTTTACGCAGAAACAAAACCCGTTTGGAAACTGGGTATTAAATTTATTTGGGGTGATCCTAGTCAGTCTCACTTCAACTATCCTTTTGTGACTCATCTGGCTGATAAACTGGCTGTTTTGCAAAAAAGCACGGCTTATTATTGTCTAGATTCCACCACCGAATCTAGTATTTACTCCCTGTTAATGGAGCAATATAAATCACCTTGCTTTCGGAAAAAAGACGGTGAGTTTGTCATTGACGAACGGTTTGGCTACCATATTGAAAATTCTAGTTTCGTTGCGTATCTAGAAAGACGAGCCGTAGAATTTGGCATTAAGATTATTGATCAACCTGTTATAGATATTACAGTCGCGGAAAATGGCGATATTCATCAACTGCGGTTTGAGGACGGAAAAACCTTAACTGGTGACTTGTTCGTTGATTGTTCTGGGTTTCGTTCCACGTTGCTAGGGGAAATTCTGCAAGAACCTTTTTGTAGTTTTGCTACGAGCTTGTTATGTAATTCTGCTGTCACAGGCTCATGGATGCGAGATGATGCGATTTATCCCTTTACCACAGCCGAAACCATGCAGGCTGGATGGTGTTGGCAAATTGATTTGCAGGATCGTGTCAATCGCGGTTATGTCTATTCATCTGCTTTCATCAGTGATGATCAGGCGTTGCAAGAGATGAAACAGAAAAATCCTCTGATGAGTAACGATGTTAGTTTGATCAGGTTTAAGTCAGGGCGGCATCAACGATTCTGGGTGAAAAATGTTGTAGCAGTAGGCAATGCGTCAGGTTTTGTAGAACCCTTGGAATCAACGGGATTACACATGATTGGCGAAACCATTAAATGTGTATGTGATGTGTTAATTGATGCAGACCAACAACCCACCCCAGGGTTAATTAATTTGGCTAATCGAGCGATCGCACAAAAGTGGGATGATATTCGTGACTTTTTATCGATTCACTTTAAGTTCAATCACTACGTAAAATCAGAGTTCTGGCAGCACTGCCAACAAAATACTGATATCGGTGAAGCAGCAGCAATAGTAGACTTTTTTCAAAACAATGGCCCATCGCCCATAGGTCAAATTCTGCTCCGCCCTAATAGTGTTTTTGGATACAACGGTTATCTGAATCTGCTGATGGGTCAACGGGTGGCGACAAAGTATCAAAATAAAAATGACACCTTGGATTTAGATTATTGGCGGCAAGTCAAAAACTATTTCATCAAAAATTGTGATAATGCCTTATCAATTCACGAGGCGATTCAGGTTGTGAAGGAAGGAAAATGTCAATGGCTGACTTCATAAATACTACTCTTCAATTACCTCGGCTTAACCCCAATGCTCATTTAATCCTCAATCCGGTGGGTGAGGTTTGTAGTTGGGTGGGTAATGACGTATTCGTTCTCGAAGGCATTCAGCCTGATACTATCCGCGAGTTGCTGGCGTTGATTGATGGTTCGCTGGAGGAAATTTATGCTCAACTAGCAAATAAGTATGATCAGCATTACCTACAGGAAATTATTTCAGCCTTAACTAAGCTGCATATCTTGGAGGAGTCCTTGACAACTGAAGCCCCACCCCAAAATCAAGGCTTCCAATTGCCTACAGTCCCTGATCGCATTAAGGAAAAAGCGATCGCTATTTTAGGCAATCACCAATTACTAACTACTCTCACTCAAAGCTTTGCCGCCGCAGGGTTTCAAAATTGCCGTGCTGTCTCCCTCAAAGATTTTGCTTCCTGCCAAACACCGGAATTTCTTGCCTTCCAGCAAGAACGGATACTTTTTAACGGCTCGGTGACAGCATCCCCAGATAGTCTAGACGCTGTGACTGTCTCTGGACTCTGTGAAATCTTGCAAGCCTTTGACTTTGTTGTTTGTGCTTTAGAAGGTTTACCATATCAAGCACTTTTCGATGTTAATAAATCAGCCTTAGCTAGTGGCAAACCCTGTTTATTCGTCACTGCTTCCCCAGACACAGCACTCATTGGCCCCACAGTGATTAGGGGTGCAACTGCTTGTTTTGGTTGTCGAGTCGTCACATTGGAAGGTGTTCCATCAGTCTTAAAGGAGATTTTGCCGCAACTGTCAACCCCTGTCACGACAGATAGTCAACTTTTCCCATCTGTAGCCCAGGCTTGTATTGAGGAAGCGATCGCAGTTTTGGCTACTTTCACACCAACTCGCGCTACTAGCGTTGTCAAAATTAATAAAAAGGGCGATCGCATTATCAAGCGGCTATTTCCCAGTGGTGAATGTCAGCAGTGTACACCGCAATTGGATGCACCGTCGGGAGTTATAGAACGAAATGCGATCGCAGCTGCGGCTGAGGAAACCAGCCGGATTTGGCCGAATCCCCTCCAAGCTAATATCCGTCCAGCCGCCGATAGTTACCAAACAGTGGGGATTTTGGGTGGCGGTACGGCGGGGTATTTAACAGCTTTGGCTTTTCGTGCCTTCCATCCAGATATTAAAGTGACATTGCTAGAATCGAGTGCCATCCCGGTGATTGGTGTGGGGGAAGCCACAACTCCTGAACTTGTAAAGTTCCTCCATAGTCCCCGCTTTTTAGGGTTGGATATCGTTGATTTTTATCGGCGGGTTGCACCTACCTGGAAGTTAGGGATTAAATTTCAGTGGGGACTACCCGATGATGATGATTTTACATTTCCCTTTCAACGTGGACGCTTACTAGAATCTGTCCTCTATGATTCCACTTTGAATAATCAATCCTTGGGGGCAATGTTGATGAATAGCGATCGCGCCCCCATTTTTGATCGAGGTGATGGTAAGCCTTTATCATTACTGCATCTGGTTCGCTGGGCTTATCACTTGGATAATCGGCGATTCATTGGCTACCTGAAAGAAGAAGCTTTAGCATCTGGGATTGAACATCTAGATGTGCAGATTTGTGATGCTCAACTTGCTCCTGATGGCGAAAACATCACCCATCTAATCACTGAGGATGGACGGAAACTAGCTTACGATTTGTATATTGATTGTTCTGGCTTCCGTTCGTTCTTACTAGAACAGAAACTAGGTTCAAAATTCGTCAGTTACCAGGATACACTCTACACCGATCAGGCGATCGCTGCCACTGTCCCCCATAATGGCACTGTCAAGCCTTACACCCTAGCGGAAACCATGAACAATGGTTGGTGCTGGAATATACCCTTTGAAGATGCCGACCATCGAGGCTATGTGTTTTCTTCGGCATTCTGTAGTGTTGACCAAGCCTTAGAAGAAATGCGTGCCAAAAATCCGGGGATGGGTGAACCTTGGTTAGTGAAGTTTCGTTCCGGGCGACATGAGCATTTTTGGAAAGGTAATGTTGTGGCAGTAGGTAATTCCTACGGTTTTGTCGAACCCCTAGAATCCACAGCACTCCATATGATTGTTTTGGAATTGGAACTCCTGCTGACCAACTTACCAGCCTCAAAACGCGATGTAGGGATTAAATCTACACTCAACCGCAAGATTAACGAACGTTGGGATGCCCTACGTTGGTTTCTGGGCATTCACTACAAATTTAATCGCCGTCTCTCCACACCCTTCTGGCAAGCAGCCAATAAAGATACAAATATTTCTGGTGCAGCCGAACGTCTAGCGTTGTTTCAGGAACGCGCACCCCTTTCTTACCGCAATTCCCTATTTTATACAGTGCATCCTCCAGAGTTTTTCTCTGACGATCACTCCTATGACACACTATTACTTGGGCAACAAGTACCTACCCGTTTTGTAGAACCTGTAGAAGATGCAGCCACCTGGAAACGTCAAATGGCAATTCTCCAAGGACTGGCTAGCACTGCCATACCCCAACACCAAGCCCTAAAATGTTTGCGGGAAACAAGACCAGATTTGCTGTATGACTTTGCCAAGCGTCGAGATAGTTGGTTACACACCTGGCTGCCGGCCTAGTACAATGAGGTAACAGTTAAAAGGCAAAAGAG
>NZ_JAYGGZ010000056.1:0-45478 GCF_034931465.1 Anabaena sp. UHCC 0399
CCTAAATGACTTCTCACTAGGAATGGATAGTCTGTATAACCTTTCTCATCACCACCATAGAAGGTGTTGCGATCAGCTGGATTGAGTGCTGTATTTAACCGCAGACGTTCTGGTAAATCAGGATTGGCAATAAACGGTGTGCCGAAAGAAACTAAGTCAGCAATACCATTAGCGATCGCAGTATTCCCTGTTTCTCTGTCGTAACCGCCATTAGCTATTAGCGTTCCTGAATAAAGAGGACGAAACTCAGAAACAGGAATTGGCTTACCACTATGCCGGATATCTGCTGGTGTTGGTTCCATCAGGTGAAGATACCCTAATCCAAAAGAGTTGAGTGCAGCGATCGCATAGCTAAAGGTAGCCTTGGGATCAGAGTCATGGATATCATTAAATGTGTTGCTGGGTGAAAGCTTAATACCTACACGATTTGCCCCCCAAACGCCACACACAGCTTCCACGACTTCTAACAAAAATCGCGCCCGGTTTTCAATAGAACCACCATAGTCATCGCTACGTTGATTAGTGCCATCTTGGAGAAACTGATCGATTAGATACCCAAAGGCACCGTGAATTTCCACACCATCAAATCCGGCAGCCAGGGCATTCTTGGCTCCTTGACGAAACTGGTCAACAACACCAGGAATTTCGCCCATTTCTAAAGCACGAGGGGTGACAAACGGTTGGTTACCAGTGTAAGTCATAGCATTACCAACAGGTGCGATCGCTGAAGGAGCGACAGGTAATGCTGCATCTGGTTGCAAAGATGGGTGAGAAATTCGCCCACAATGCCATAGTTGTAAAAAGATACGTCCACCTGCACTATGTACCGCATCTGTCACCCCTCGCCAGCCTGCAATCTGTTCTAGGGAATGAATTCCCGGCGTTGCTGGATAACCAAAGCCTTGTGGCGATACTTGGGAACCTTCGGTAACAATCAGTCCAGCTGTGGCGCGTTGAGCGTAATAAGTGGCATTGATCGGCGTTGGTACATTTCCTGCACCAGCCCGATTGCGAGTCATGGGTGCCATAACAATTCGGTTTGGCAGTGTGTAAAGACCAAGCTGGACGGGAGAGAATAAATCTTTGCTGGTTGTATAAGTCATAGAAATGATTGGTGAGATAGAGGATCGGAATTGTTGGCGTTGCTAATTAGATATAGGAATGTGAAATTTTGCCTTTCTATTTAGTCTATTTAGATGGATAGAGCCATCCTTTAAACAGGCGTGTTACTTGGGGCATGATCACCCAAGTCATTAACGGCATCATGATGCTAATATTCACCAAATTAGCTAGCCAAAAAGGTAGTCCACCAGTGATTGCTCTAAGTAGATTGGGCATCAAAGAAATTACTGGATAAATGCCAACGGCACTGACAATTGCAGTTTTCCATTTTGGCGGTGGTGCTGCATTAGGTATTTCTGGTAGGGCAAACCAAGCTTCCAGACTGTTGATCCGTGTAATCCTGGGTTTATCTATAGTCAGGGCATCTGCTCGCGCAATCCAACCTTGACAGATCGGAGATTCTTCCCATTCTTGTAAGTGTTCAGGGGTGTCAAACCGCAGAATTATCTGCCACTCACCTTGTTTAGTAGCGGGATATAGCACATCACTCCCCAAGTAGCCAGGGAATGTACTAGCTGCCAGAGTTACTCCTCGTGTAGCTTCTTCAAATGCAGCTTCCAATCCCGGTTTTACTCGACGCGCGATCGCAATGACTCCAGGAGCTAAATTAATAGGTTGTTTATTTTGAGGCATTAGCTCTTCCATAGGAGAGATGACCATTGAACTAGAAAAATTGCAGGATGTTGCAGACTACAGGAAATGATAATTGTGACTCATGACTTCTCTAGGAATTACAGACTACAACCGATTACCCCAATAGCTAAACTCTTGGTAAAGCTTACCTACTTCCGGCCCTTCTGGAGTTTCCCAATCTTTCATAATTTCCGAAGCTACTGATGCCCAAGACACTAAAACTGCTCCTGCTTGAGTTAACCTCAACAATGCAGCAGTTTCGTTCAGAATAGTGTCAGAGCCAGACACATCAACCACTACATAAGGTTCATAACCAGCTCCTAGCAAATCGATGCTCAGTTGTAGCGTACAAATATCTAAAGAGATGCCACCCAGCAAAACTTTTTTGCGCCCAATTTCTGCTAGTCTTTTGCGAAACTCTGGTTCGTCCCAAGCACTGGGAGTATGTCGCTCAATTCGGGTAGCATGCTCGGCATGGGCAACGACTTCTGGAAAGAATTTACCGCGAAAACCTCCTTCTTCTCCCAGCATAATGGTGGGTAAATTAAAGATTTTTGAAACTCGTGTAAATGCTTCAGCGTTTTTACGCAGCAAATCATGATTAATAGTTTTCAAACCTGGAAAAAAGCCATCTAAGAAATCCACAAGAACAACTACACTATTATCACGGGTCAGTTTTTCGCTGTAATTCATGATTGGTTCCTAACTGCTTCAAATTGTTACAAAAAAGTTGAATATCGGATGCTGTTATTTCAAGCAAAAATGATTCAAGGAGCGACCACTTCAAGAACGCTACTGTAAACTTCTCTCTTTAACTGTCAATTCCTTCCCAGTGGAGATGGAGTTGGATAAACCTGATTTAATAATTGGGATATTGCTTCTCCATTACCAGAACTTACTAAACTTAAATTTAAGGGTGCTTGACTGATTGATTGAGCATAAGCAGGGCTGAGATAAGACTTATATTCTTGTTGATTGCGAAGATGTGTTTGGAAGAAAGCCACTCCCAAACTATTCATATAAGAATAGACACTTTTTCTATCAGGCCCCAGCAAGCCTTGTGGTACAGGGATAACTCTTTCGCTGGTTGGTAAGTCTAATTGTACGGAAAAGTGAGTAGCATTTTCAATGAGAGCCAAGTATTTATATTTGCTGGGTAACTGAGAAAAAGGTAGAATTTGTTCGGGAACTGCGGGAGTAAATATATCTTGACTTCCAGCCACCATCATTACAGGAATTGTTATTTTACTGACACCTTGTTCTCCAAATAAGACACTATTCAAAGGATTCATCACCATAATCGCTTTGATGCGATCATCTTTTATAGAATAGTTTTCAGCTTTGAGGTCGTTAGCACGACATTGTAAAAAGGTAGAGAGATTTAAAGAACGATTGGGATTACATTCTTTGTGAATTTTGGCAAAATCAAAAGTTCCTCCAGCTAATGCTAAAGCTGTATAACCACCAAGTGAATGTCCTATTAAACCGACTTTTTGCAGGTTTAATTTATTTTTGAATCTGGAGTCAGTTTCGTTAAGACGTTGGAGTTCATCTAAAAGATATTTAACATCTAAAGGACGATCAATTAATTCTGTGGGTTGAGGAGGACTAGCAATCCCTGCTAAAAATTGTTGAAATTGTTTAGAATTAGCTACAGGATGGTCAAAAGCAGCCACGGCAAAGCCATAGGATGCTAAATGTTGAGCAATATAAACAAAACTATTGCGGTCTTCTGCTAAACCGTGAGAAATCACAATGACTGGGTAAGGTTCTGATGTTATTACTGACTTCGATTGAGGTAAATAAACATCAACTTCATATTTCCGTCCTAAAACAGTTTTTGACTGTCCATCACGAGAGCGATCGTGTAAAGTTAAGGTAATTTTTGCATGATTAAATTCACCAGGTTTACGGATATCTGATTTTTGAGCAAAATCTATCGACGGCAGATTGCTAGTTTCTTGTGTTGCTATTTGCTGTATTTGAGAAACAACTAGATCCCTTTTTTGTAGCAGTTCTGATAACTGCCCCATTAACTGGATAGTTTCTGGAAAATTGAGACGAATACTGGGACTAGAATATTTTTTGAGGATATTAATCAAACTCAATCCTTCAGGACTGGCAGCAGATAAGATTAATGCAGAACGCAGGGCATAAAAACCATTTATTCTACTTTTTGTTTGCAATAATTCACCCAAGCGTTGCAGCATCTTTTCGCCGATAGGAGAATAGGTAAATTGTGATACAAGAGTGGGAGAAACTTGAAATTTAGTTTTGAGAAATTCCCTCATCTGAGCTAACTGCGCGGGGTTAGTACGATTGGCGTAAAAAGCAAAGTCTTTGGTAATTTTGCCCTCGTTGACAAATACTTCTAAGTCTGATGTAGCAATGTTAAAGTCGCCAAAAGGCGGATAATTAAATTCAATACGATCTGCTCCTAATGCAGGATTAATAATAGCAATACTGGAGATAGTGCCAAGGAAGTAGGCGAAAGTTTTTTTCCACATGAAGGATTTATGAACTGGGATTATGAGGTTGTAGATAAATAGCTTTGAGATCGCCCTAAATCACAGCGATCGCTATCGAATACACAAGCTATATCTTTTTATTGTTGCAAGGCTTTTCTGCTTTGAGAAGTGCTTCTAAAAGGCTCTCAAAATTGCATTGATTTTCATAGCGGAAACTGTTTATAAAAAATGCAGGTGTGTTATTCACACCACTACGTAAACCAGTTTGAAGGTCTTCTGCTACCCGGTCAGCATAGATATGATTTGTCATATCCCTTAGAAATTGAGGAATGTTGAGTCCCAATTGGTGGGCGTATTCTACTAAATAACCGTTATTAAGTGTTTTTTGACACTTGAATAGAGTGTCGTGCATTTGCCAAAACTTACCCTGAGCAGCAGCTATTTCGGCGGCTTCGGCGGCTTTTTGAGATTGAGGGTAGATTTGAGGCTGGGGGAAGTGGCGAAATGCAAAGTAGATTTGATCGCCAATTCTTTGTTTAATTTCTTGGATAATTCTATAAGCTTCGCCACTATAAGGGCATTGATAATTCCCATACTCAACCAGCACTATAGGTGCATCCATCGCTCCTTGAGTGTGATCGCGTTGTGAAATTGATGCGATCAATCTGTGATTGTCATTCATTTGACTCATGGAAAACCTGTGTGGAGGAAAATGAGAATGCTCTAAAGGTTGTGAAAGTCCTGCAACAAGTCCTCCTAAAAGTGTCTGCGCTAAAACTTTGATTTTGCGCTGAATGGATTTACTTTATAAAATTAGCCAAACTTTGTCCCTATCCCAGAGTTTAAGTTTTTAGCATATGGAAAGTTGAGCATTAGGTTGACCCTAAGATCAGGGTATTACCTTAACTTACGGCTAGGTAGATATTTCAGATATCTGGGAAATTGACTAAAGACTGACAATTCCGCGCTTTAAAGCTGTAATGACTGCTTGAATGCGATCGCTAACTCCCAATTTGCTGAAAATATTATTGACGTGGTACTTAACAGTCCCCTCTGATATCTGCAAAACAGTACCAATTTCTTGGTTAGTTTTGCCAGTAGCCATGAGGCAGATTACTTCTAATTCTCTTCTGCTCAGTTGCAGGATACCCACCCGCTCTGCTAATTTAGCTCCTACTGAAGGGGGAATGTACTTTTGTCCAGTATTAACAATGCGAATGGCTGTGAGTAGTTCATCAGGTTCAGCATCTTTCAATAAATAACCCTTTGCCCCTGCCTTTAGTCCCCTATAGATGTCTTCGTCACCGTCGTAGGTAGTCAGCACAATAATGTGGGAGTCTTCAAATTCGTTACAAATAGCAGAAATGGCTGCGACTCCATCCATTTCTGGCATCCGCAAATCCATGAGTGTGACATCAGGTTGATGTTGACGAAATGCTGCAACTGCCTCATACCCATTACAAACTTGTCCGACAACTGCCATATCTGGTTCCCGATTAATCATGGCGGCTAAACCCTGGCGGACAACCGGATGATCGTCAACAATCAAGATGCGGATCTGGTTTTGCTGAGTCATTGCCTAATCTCGGTTAATTAAGATTGTAATTTCTGTTCCTTGTCCTGGGATGCTTTGGATTGTCAAGTATGCGCCGATGCGATCGCTCCGTTCTTTAATACCCATCAATCCAAAACCTTTAACAGTAAACAAACTATCTGTATCAAATCCTCGTCCATTATCTTTGACTCGCAAGATAAATTGTGTCGGTTCATACACCGTTTCAATCGTAATTTCACTAGCAATTGCATGTTTAATAGCATTTGTCAATGCTTCTTGCCCGATCCGCAGTAAGTTATTCTCCATGTCCACCGATAAGGGATATACTTTGCCGATCACATTGCAGATTGTCTGAGTATCAATAGAAGCAGACATCTGGGCTGCAAGGCGGTTAAAAGCTTTACACAAATTGCTGGTTTCTAAGATTTGGGGACGTAGGGCATTGACTGATCGCCGTGCTTCAGCAAGTCCTTCACGAGCCAAATCTCGTGCTTGGGTGATGTGCATCTGTACCTCTGCCAATTCACCAGGAACTATCCTGGAGGCAGCACCCAACTGTACAATTACGCCTGTGAAAGCTTGAGCCAGCGTATCATGAATTTCTCGCGCCATGCGGTTACGTTCTTCCAAAATCGCAGCTTGGCGACCCTGCTCGGCTAAATGGGTCAAATGAATCGCTAATGTTGCTTGCTGTGCCAACGCCATAATCAGTTCTATGTTTTGAGGTAAGCTAGTCCTTGGTTCCCGGAAGCACAAACCGATAAATCCGAGGGGGCGAGAACCGAGAATTAACGGCACGCGAACAATAGAACGATGTCCTTGATTAAGATGCCACTGAATTGCGGAGTCAACTCGGTCATTCCAGTCATCCAAATTAAAGAAAATTGCCTCGCCTCTAAACAGCGCTTCTTTCCAAAACGAGAGGAGATTACCTGTTATAGGTCCTCTAAATTGTTCAAGTTCAGCAGATGTCTTGATGGGAAGCACCCGTCCGTCTCGTACATATCGTTTCATGATTTTTGTATCAGACGATTCATTGTAGAGAAACAGGGCGGCTGCATAAGATTTGACTTGTGCGGAGGCTTCTAGCAGAATATGTTCCCAAAATGTTTCTAAGTCTGGTTCATCTGCCAGTCTATTTACACAACCGCGTAGTGATTCGTTTGCTCTTACTAGTTCAGCAATTTGTTCTTTTGCGGCTTTTTTCTGTTCTTTGAGGATAGCGGCTTGTTTTGCCTCTTCTGCTAAATGAGTTAGTTGAATTGCTAGTGTTGCTTGATGAGCCAAGGCTTGCGCTAGTTCAAATTCTTCCGGGTTCAAGGTAGCTTTGTGAGTGAATGATAACCCCAAGAAACCCAAGGCGATATCACCCAGGATCAGCGGAATACACATGGCTGTCTGATGCCCTCGTCGGCGATGCCATTTCAAGGCGACAGGCCAGTGTTCTGGATGAGCGTTTTCCCAAATCGCAAATTCCAGGGGTTGTTTTGTTTTTACCATGATTTCCCAAGCCTTGCTAATATCTGCGGGAATGGGATCTAGGAAAGGTTCAATGTCTTGTAATTGGTCTTTGGGAAGTACTTGATCTGCTTCAGAACCCAAATGTAAGTGCAGTGTATGGGAGGGAGGATCGTAGAGGAAGAGATGCGATCGCTGGGCACCCAATTGATGTTTAATTTCTAAGATGACGTGACCGAGAAAGGTATCGAGTTCGGAGTCGGCGGCGAGGCGATCAAGACTATTTTTGAGTGCGGTGCTTGCTCTAGAAAGTTCTGCAACTCGTTGTTTAGCAGTTCTGTCCCGTTCTGCAATCAGGCGCTCAACTAACTGTTTACGGTGCAGTGCGGCTCCAATACCCTCAGCCGCAGTGGTGAGGACATCAATCTCCTGTTGACTCCAGTAACGAAAGGTAACACAATCATCGAAGGCAACAGCACCGATGTAACGCCCTGCAATAAATAATGGCACTCCCCCAGAGGATTTAATGCCAATCGATTCAAACTGCTCTTTGATCGCATCAGGCAAGTCATCAACTATACGCCAAATAGAACGACCTGCATACAGTTCTTTCAGCATGACTTCGACATCATCATTATCAATCACTGACATTGTCGGATGGTTAATCTGAGGAGTAATTCTTTCAGCTACCCATTCATAAGTAACGCAGTGCTGTAATTTTTGTGTGGCTGGATCTTGACGTTCGAGGATGAGTTGAACGCGACTGATATTTGCTACTTCCCCGATCGCTTGTAAGGCTGTGGGAATTGCTACATCTATATCCTCTGTTTCCAACAAATTTTTAGTGACTTGGGCAACTACAGAAAGTAGGCGATCGCGCTGTTGTAATTCTTCATTAACTTTTGCCAGTTCCGCCGCGCGTTTTTGTTCGGCTTCCTGAATGCGTTGACGCTGAATCGCACTGCCAATACAAGCGGCTACAGTTTTAAGTAAAGCCAGTTCCGCCGATCCCCGGCGCTTTTCCTCACGACAGTCATCAAAACCTAACACTCCCCAGCACTGACCTTCGACAAAAATCGGCACAACATGCAATACCTTCACACCGAGTGCAGCTTGCCCACTGCGAAATGGTTCAGGCATTTCCTCTAGGAGATAGCTCAGGCTGTTTCCTTGGCTAATACGTTCATACCACTCTCCAATCCCGCCCTCTTCATAGATGCCTTGTACTACATCAGGATGGGTAATTTGGGACACTGTGTTACGTGAATCCCATTCGTATAAAATCTTCCAGCAGTGTAACGGTTTAGATGGATGAGCAAAATTTTCGATGACCGCAACGCGATCGCAATCTAAACTTTCTCCAATCAGTTTCAAGGCAGTATCAATTGCTTCATCAAAGTTTTCTATAGTCAGTAGAGCATTTGCTGCTGCTGCTGTGGCTTCTAATAAAAGTTTCTGTTGTTCTGATAGCAGAAAATGACAATATCTTAGTTGAGTCTGCGACACTTGTTCAGCATTCTCTAATTTAGCGTTTTGCATAATAGAGTCTCCTCACACTAAGATCAAGCTTTTTGGATAAGCTTTAGTGCAATTCTTCAGCTTATCATGACAGATTAGCAGGAATTAGGTCAATTCTAAGTAGGTGGTTGTTTTTTACTTGCACTTTCATTTTTGAACCCAGCTTGATATCGACGATGCGACTCCGTCGTGCCGATACTGATTGTGCCAGTTGCGTAAGTCCTGACTCTTAAGGAATGAGGTAGAAGATTTTGTCATTGAAAAATATGGGTTGGATTATTTAAAAACTCAAAAGTGCAAAGCTGAATTATCAAAAATCAATACAGAAATCCGAAGTTTGAACCGAAAAATCTCGAAATTAGAAAAAAGAAAAGAAGAACTTTTAGCAACCGACTAAAAGTGATGAAAGCTTGGTTTTCTCCTGCAAAATTCTGATTCGTCCAATATCATTTTTGGGCAAGTTAGTAAATCAATCAAGCGTAGTCTGCAATATTCATTTACACGCATCTCAATTTACACATATCCCGGCTATAAGTCGTGTTATGGTTATTAATCGTGATTGTACTGAGGACAGGGCTAAAAAATATATATATTATACGTAAAGTTATTAAATAGCTCTGTTTTAAAAAAACAATTTTCAAAGCAGAATTAATTATCTTTTCTCATAATTAAATTGAGCAGGTCAAAGTATTTATGAGTCAGCTTTCAACAGTACAACTACTTTATTTGTTTTACGCTCACGCTTATTCAAATGGGGATACAGTAACTAAAAGTGTTGTTAAGTCTTATCTTTCTAAAGAACTACAACAAGAAGCAGAACAGAGCTATGAAGCTCTAATTGAGCAGAAATTAATTGAATCGCCTAAAAAAAATCGGCTTTCACTTACTACTTTAGGTAAGAAAATATTAGCTTTAAACCTTCAAAATACTAAGTATCGATTTGACTCTGTAAAAGGACCTAAAGTTATAAATATTCTTCTAGAGTATTTTCAACAAGTATCTTATGATTCTCATAATTCCTCCTCCCAGAGCGAAGATATGGACTTTGATACTTATGTAGAAAAATTTAAGGCACTCTACTTTGAAGAAAGGAAACGTCAAGAATTGCTTGGTGTTGTAGCTATTTATAGTCGAGTCATTCGTCAGAAATTTTCTGAAAATAACCCAATCTCTCAATCCTTGTTAGATAAGTATTTTGAGAAACTAAAATCAAACGGTAAAGTTTTCACTGTTACCGAAAAGGATGAAGAATTAATCCAATGGGCTGAATAATCAATGCCAGAAGATGCAGGAAAAAAAAGATATATAAAAAGCTTTCTTCAACAAGTTAAGTCAGGAGCTGGATTCATTGACGATATTAGAATTGAACGTGTTATTAGACAACCAGGAAGTGACGGAGAAGGTTCAACAGCTCGAAGTTTATCTGGACGGCAAATAGCTAACATAACTCAGCTACTTGAAGACGATCTCAGACATACATTCGATGATGGTTTTTTTACTTTTAGATTTGTTGCTGCCTTAGTTGGTAGTGGTAAGACTTCACTTTTAACTTATCTAAATGAATTAACTAAAACTAAACCAACTTTTAAAAATCATTCAATAGTTGTTCAGTTTCAGCTTTCTGACATACCACTTGGCCCTAATTTTGGTGTCAAATTTTATTGTCATATTCTGGCTGATACCTTTTGGGAGTTGTTACACAATCAACATTTATCTAATTCAGTTAGAGTTATAGCTGAAAATATTCTCGGTGATTACTTGGAAAGTAATCAAGTTTCTCAATTAAAAACAGCCAAGGCATTAATGCCATTTCGTAGCAAATTTAAAAAATATATTACTGAAAGTGTAGACGGATTTGAACAATTCTTTTTTTATGTAATCTCCGAAGTCTCCCAAGTAGACCCTAGATTCAGTTTTGTCTACCTTGCAGATGAGTTAGATGCTTTAGCAAAATTACCAAAGGAAATTCAAGAGACTAGATTAGTGTTAAAGCAATTAGTTAGAAGGGCTTTTAAAGATTTTAGTTCAAAAATTCGTATATTGATGTATTTAGTAGGCACTTCTGATAACGTAGGAAGTTTTATAGCAGAAGATTCTGTCATTCAAAGTCTTATTGGTGATTCAGCTATAAATTTAAACAAGGGGTATAGCAATGAATTTGAAGTAATTAGAGAAAAGATTGAGAATCGGATTCAAGGAGCTTATAGTGGTTATAAAAATTTTAATCAAGCGTGGCAAGAAGTAAAAAATATATCGATAATTTCTACTAATACATTAAGGGAATTTTGTCAAAACTATGGTAATGCCATACTAGAAATTCATGAAAAATACTTTCAAGAAGCACCTGAACAGGTTTTTGAAGGAGATTCTCGTAATTTACTTGAAGCAGAATGCAAACAACGGTGGGCTAGTTTTTTAAGTAAAACAGCATACACGTTGTCAAATGTTTCAACTACTACTGTAATAGCAGGCCATGCCTTTAATTGCTATGCAGAATTACTACATAATGGCAATACTGTTGCTAGAGCTTTTGGCGAAGCTAAAAATTATGAGATGTTAAGCAGTCACTTTAATACATTTTCTCAATGGTTAAATGATGTCAAATTTAATCCATATAATTCTGATGGAACACCAACTGATTTAGCTTTTATGATTGCTCCTATTTGTCCACCTCTCTTGCAAAGAAAGTTAGACCTTAGAAATATTCATTTTATAAAATCAGATAAAATTGTATCGACAGTTGTTAGTGCTACTAATAATGACACTGTAATTGCCTCAAACCCTATAATAGAACAAGTTTTAAATAATACTCAAACACCAAACTGGATTTTTAGGAATTCTAGTATAAATGGAAATAATCCCAAAAAATATACCAATATTAACACTGCAAATAAACATGAATTGACGGCTGCTTTTAAAGGTACTGGTATTAAACAGGCTACTATCGATAGACTCATTAAGCTTCGAGGTATCAAACCATATAAAGCTTTAGATACTATGGCATTTGACTTAAAATTTACATCTAACGTAATAACAAAATTACAGGATAAACTAGATAAACAAGAGATTTGCTTTTAGAAAGCAACTAATGCACTGTAGTAATGCACTCTTAAATATTTCCACAGCAGGCACTTGACTAACCTACGCAGATTAGCTTTGACAAATCGCTTCTAGGATACGACCGCGCAATAAAGCTACTCCACATTGGCTGTCAAAATCATTGATAAGTCTCGGCTGTGACAAATAAAAGTAAGAAATTCGGGACGGTATTTTCTTAGTTTGGGGTTTTTAATACAGCACACTGTTTAACCCACGATTCTTTATCAAGTGCAGTAGTTTAAGAGATGCTCCACTAGGCCGCTTTTGTCCTATTTCCCATTTTTGAACTGTTGAAAGACTTATATTCAAAATACGTGCAAAAACAGATTGACTGACTTGAGATGATTCCCGTATTTCTTTAATTTGTAATGGTTCTAGAGGCTCAATAGGAGGTAGACATAGGTGTTCAAATTCCCGCAATGTAGTTTGATTCATTAGCCCAGCTTTGTGTAGGTCTTCTGCTGTCTCATGAACTGCTTCAAGAATTGCTGATTTCTTCTTCCGCATTACAAATCACCTCTATTAACGCATTACTATTTTTTGCCTGCTCAAGCTCTTCTGGTGTATAAGCAAGTAATTGCTTGGATAACATTTTCAGAGCTTCTTCTTCATCTTTGTCAATGTTACTGCGTTCGTTTTTTGAAAAGCCAAAAATAAAAAACCAACGATCTTCATTATTAGTAGCTATTAGTGTCCGAAATCCACCACTCTTACCTTTCCCTGGTTTTGCTATGCGTTTTTTAAACAGTCCACCTCCCAGATCAGCATCATAAAGCCCTGCTGCCATTTCGTTGACAGCATTACAGAGACTAAGATTGTTTAAGCCTTCCTTCCGCGCCCAACGGTCAAAAGTACGGTTTTTGTAAATTTTCATTTTATAGTCTCTTTGGTTAAAGTATAGCACCTAGTCCTATACTTTAGGCTAAAAATAGCTTCGGCACAGCTGAGGAATAATAATTGCTCTTTCTCAATCTCGCCAAAACTCGCCAATCACTGATAGGATTTTGGCGAGGTTCGATATTTGGCGAGATTTATGAATTTGGTTTCTTATAATATCCTTTCTGTCGTCCTAGCTGCTCTCAGAAGTGTTCACGGCATTAAAAAAATTGAGCAAGAAGTTTCAAGCTATTATCTCGTTGATGAAATTCGTGGAACTTATCGTGGCATGATGATTGCAATTCCTCCAAAGGAATGGAAGGTTTTTGCACAAATGAATCTAATTGAACTGACCAACATACTTCGAGATTTGGCTGCTCGCGTTAATTTAGTTCTTTTTGCATCCCACCCTCGCGCACCAAAAAAGACAAGAAGGATACTAAAACGTACTCGTCCTTCCAAACGACCCCATGTTTCTACAGCTAAAATTCTATCCCAAAAATAATACCTAAAAACAGACACCTTGAAAGGGCTGGTCCTATAAGAATAAAGTTTGTTGAAGTGTTGGCAAGGGAGTCAAGATATACCAAGGTTCTTTTGGACCTTGGTTTCGATACTTTCTCTTCCAATGAACAGCGATATTAAATAAACCCAATTCTTCCCCTTTACCACATTTGACTCCCATGTAAAACTTCGACATTCCCGGCTTAAATCCTTGGTTTTTGAGAATTTGATATTCAAGTCCTGCACATTCCTGGAAGTGAAGGTCTTTTTTCTGACGTAAGGCAAAGTATACTCCTTTACTCTCAAGCCATTGAGCCAGTTTTGGGCTATGAAATTCTCGATCTGATCTGCTAAAACCACAACTCGACACTTCTTCAACAGTGAAAGTGCCGGATTTAAGAGGCGTTTTTGTGTTTTTAGATTACTGTTGCCCACATGATTTAATGTTTCCCAATAAAGTGGTAAAGCATGAGTCCCCCACACCAATGTGACCATAAATATATTCCGACCCTTCCACTGAGTTCGGTCGAGGGCAATCATCCAATAACCATATTTTTGATGTTTTTGTTTGTCAACATAACGTCGCTTTTCTCGATTTAATTTATGTCCTGTTCTCTGTTGTCTAATCCAATATTTGACCAGGGGAAACCACAATAATTTCACGCAGAGATTACCGATTATTAAAAATCTTTGTAGATTGCGTTTGCGACTTTCATATGTAATTGCTTGCGGAAATAAGCAGGCTAATGTTGAGAGTTTCACTTGTCCATGAGCTTGTATCAATAACAACAATATCTCTAGCGTTAGATACTGCTTTTCACTCAAATGTTTTCGGAAGATAGTTTGATATGATTGTGGTAACATTTTGTTTTTTTGGGGGCTTATTTCCCCCCCCCTATTTTTTTACCACTTTATTTTCTCAAATTATTGCTACGTCTCATCTTGACCTGCCTTGTCACCCGTTAAGGTTTTTTAATTACTTCTATGTATTGTGGCAGTTTTTTTTAAATTCCCATTCTGCTTCACTATCGTATTTGACACCTACTGCTCGCGGTACTTTTAGCTTCGCTTTCATTTGATAGCGCACTGTGTTGTGTACTACTTTATATGATGCTTCTATCCCTTCCACTGCTTTTAACCAAGTTCGTATTTCTTCATAACTTTTAAATCCCTGTGGCTGTTGAAGTTCTCTGTCTAGCTGCTCTCTTGCTTGTAAGTTAATGATTGGCGGTCTTCCTGGATTCTTTTTCGTTGACAATAAACCTTTTATTCCTGATTCGGTATACTCCTTCAACCATCTTTGTACCGTTACCCTTGCTCTCCCTACCACCACCGCCTTTAAGCGTCTTTGATATAAGCATCAAACTTTTCAAACATCCTCTAAGCTTCCATTGAAGGATAGAGCTAAAGCCTAGCATGGAAAAAATGCCTAAATAGTAATCTGCCTATTGGGTTAAAATTAAACAATACTGCTGCTCCTAGTAATTTTAGAAAAAGGTTGCAGAATCTATAGGGTAAATTTTTCTCAAAATTGAAGTTGATGCTGGATATGGGTTTAATTTCGTGTTTGTAGTTCTTTAACAAATTCTTCTGGTTCACTAAAATCTAGCCAGAAAGCTACTTGGGTCGAGTTACATACTTGAGAAAAGGCATTTAACTGATACCAATTTCTCAGTTCAGTTTCCCCAGGATCGTGTTGTAGTTGGGAATCTGACTGCACTATTTTGCTTAAGATTGAGTAAAACCCAGATAACTTTAAGGCATCGGCAAGAAAACACTCATTTATAGAGAAATATTGGCTCATACCTCGCCCCCACCATCGGGGTACATTCACAAATCCCTCTAACCGTGCGATCGCTGCCATCATTTGCATAAATTCGCTGGGAATGAGACCATTTTCTTTTAGCCAAATCTCTACTTCAGGTTCGTTAGTAACGCCCCGTTGTAGTAAGAAATGTTGCGTGATTTTTTGAGTAATACTAGTTCTCAAATTGACATCAGATTGAGTGTGGGTCTGTTCCGCTAAAGCCCAGAGGGTTGCAATCAGACGGTACAGTCGCCGTTCACAACTCGCTAACACTGATTCAGTTTGATTTTCTCCTTCGGCAACAGAGAGATTTTTACTAACCATCGTTAGGATAAATCCATGCAGTTGCTCAACCTGTTGCTGAAAGCCATCGTGTTCACTATAAATTTTGAGCAATGCCTGAATCCGACCCCAACGTTGCACTAAAGTTGGTTCTAACTCATCTGAAGTAACATTAACTTCAGCTAAATTAACCGCTAGGGGTGGCAGATTTTGACTTTGAGCGATCGCATCACACCATCGCAATAGCCCAGCCAGATTACGCAACTGAATGTAAACCCTGCCGAGAAATCTGGCTTCCTGGCACACTTTTTCCGTTAGAGGTAGCCAGGAATATGCTGTTGGCATGGGACGAATGGCAACTCTAGCCTGAAGTTCCTCTATAAAAATGGACTTGTTGAGTTGGAATTGTACTTGGTTCTTCTCACTACTTTCTCCAACCATAGTTGCCAGATGTTTCAGCAGTCCGATGGCATCTAATTGTTTTTGGTCTACATAGCCACCATTTTGGACAAATTCCCAAAAATGAGCTAAAACTTTGGCATCGCCCCCCTGTGCCTCAGCATCAACCACTGCTTGGCGCAGATGTCGTTGACTGAAGAACTGCCGTTTGGCACAACTGATAATTAAATTTGCGATCGCTGGATCAAGAATGTTTTGGGACACTGCATGGTTAACTGTGGCGCGGATGTTGACTAGGGCATCAGTTAAGGGTTGATACTGAGATGTTGCATTGCTATGTAAAACCGCTACTTCATCGTCCCCGATATACTCTCCCTCTCGATAGGCAGTAAAAATCGCGCCAAATCCCTGCATCCCAAAGGCTTCTAGTTCGGCTGCTCGTAGTGCGCCCATACTACTTGCCCCAAATACCCGTACCCCTGCGGCGATCGCCCAAAGTATTTCTTTATGCCACACGGAAGCACTGCGATCGAAAAACCCATCAATAATGGCAATCACACGGGGTTGCAGCCGCAAGCAAGCTAGAACATCACCACAACGGACAGGGGCAAGGTAACAGGCTGGTAAAATCTGACTGGCTTGGGTAACTGAGAGAGTAGGGCCAAGGGAGATCAAAATTTGACTAGGTTCTAAAGCCATTGAATCCATATTGATAGATATTTACAAACAAAGCTAAGAGCCAAGGAGCAAAAGTTGACACCCTCTACCCCTAATAAGACGCAGGAAGATGTGTTCCTGGTACAACGACATGAACCACCGGAAAGCCAAACTCCGATCGCGTGTGATTGACAAAGACAGCTTGGTGAAATCCCTGGTTACTAAGACAGTCAAGGATTTGCTGAATTTCTTCTCCAAAGGTGGCGGTAGGGGGAAGTTCCGGCTGAGTTTCAAAATCAATCAGGGTGGCGGTTGGTCTTTTGCCGCTAAATTTTGTAGTTGGGCTACCTGGTAACTTGAAGCGTCCCAGAGCATAACTTTCAGGATGAATATCATCCCGACTACCTGCAATAATTGTCACTCGTGACTGAGCTGCTTCAGTGATCGCCCGTGCCAGGGCTATTTCTTTGGAACTGTGACACCCCCACCCGGCGGTAGTTGGTCGGCCATACCAATTTTCAATATCACTAATTAGACATTTATAACTAGGTATCCCCACAGTCGAGCTTAAGTCTGTAATTACGGCTCTTGCCCCAGCCAGTTGAATTTGATGGAGTAATGATTGCAACAAAGGTGACTTGATGGTGGGAATCTCAACCAAACAGTTAATCCTTTGCTCCATTGGCAACTGCCACCAACGCCACTCAGCTTCACGCTCAATGACTTCAAATAATCCATGCGCGATCGCCTCTAGCAGATGGTTGCCTGATGCTAGTCCATTGCTAGAAGTGCTGAATATATGAGTATCACGCTTTTCTGTGGTAGTATCTAAATCAAGATAAGCCTGCGGCACATACACAGGTTGATTCGTAAATAGATCAGTTCCACAAATCCAATCTAATGGTTTAGTAGGATCGTAGGCTGCCCATCTTTTACCAGGCTCTAAAACGCTAGGTGCGATCGCCTGATGATGGCGACAAATTTCTTCATAGGAGGCAACTATCTCTGGTTCTGGCAGATTTTCAGCGTGATAAGACTCTACAGATTCCATCGCTGCTGAAATCATCGCCAGCAGAAGAGAAATTCCCTTACCTTGAGAACCAGAAAAGGCTTTCCCATTCGGGCGAATCGCTTGAGCCACAGGAATCCCAATGCAGTCAAGTCCAGTAATATCTGCAACACGCGTGATGCCAAAAGCAGGCAGAAATTCTTGTAGCCGTTCCCAAGTGGTATGGGGTGCTTGTGTGCGAAACGTACCATCAAGATTTAACTTAGGGGCAGTCAGATTTTGCCACATTTGCTGGTTTGGTTGCTCAATCAATAATGTTCTTAATACAATGTAAGCACCTCCATTGGTGTTGATGGAAGTGCCTTGAAATCTAATTGCTGTCAGGCATTGCACAATTGCAGTGTGATTGAGGTAGCTACAATCTAGCTCGTCTCCATAAGCATACATGATGCTATTCTCAAACTGAATACATCCTGCTTTTATGATGTTTCGCTTGTGACTATACTACCTCAAATATCTTTCTGTTCTCTTGTCAGCCCAAGACATACCTTAATTCAGCAACGCCTTCAGTTACTATGTTCATCCGAACTTACACTGCAAGCATGAAATCAAGACTACCAACAACACATAATTGTAGATTTAGGACTATCAGAAGAAGCAAGTCCACCAGCAACACTTTCCAACTCTTCTTCTGATAATTCCCGGTTAGCGGGTCTGGCTTTAATACCGTTAACGCTCTCAATAGACCGGATATTCACAGATGGGGAAGAAGTTGGTAAACCGAGAACTACTCTCTCAGCAGAAACCATCACGGCTTTCACATCATCAGCGTTAAAATCAAAACCGTTGCCTGCGCCTTGTTCAACAGCAATTGTGGCAAAATCACCTGCTTGCGTAGCATCTAAAGCTTCACGCAGAGCTGAATTGCCTGGCTGCGCTAGAAAATTTTCATAGTATTCAATAAAATTCTGCTGAGACATTTTGGATTCTCCTTGAGATTTAAGAGGGTTGGTATGGGTAATTAACTTAATAAGTATTTACCCTTGTCTTTAAGTTGCACTTAAAACAGATTGATTACGTATATCCATAGTCAAATCAATCATGATCAATACAATAGTTGAGGTGTATTTTAATGTCTAGAGAGTTTTAGTGAAATTTTGTGACGTATCATACAGAAAATTTAAACTCTTATTGCAGAGATTGCTTGTATCATGAATCTTTTTCGGTCAATTTTCTCTGTCTTCAAGAGTCCAGATGATAGCTGGAATCAGCCTTCCTGAACGCTGCCAATCAAATCCGTGACGGTGAAAAGTGAACATGGCTACAGCCGCCAGTATATCAGTCAGAGGCTGTGTCAATTGACCCATATCTTGGAGATTAACTAATTTTTGGGCGAGAATACCGTTAGCGATTGTGTACCGTTCTAATACATCTGCTTCTTTCTTCGCGACGGAGTGAGACTGGTATAAAGCTTCAATAGAGAGTACCTCAACTGTGGAAATTGTGGTTTCAGGAGGTGTGGGAATCAAAGCTGCTAAACTGCGCCAAGCTGCGAGAACAGATATTTGATTCGGCATGACACGCTTAAATAGATCATGCAGCAAAGTGGGGAGCAGTACATCTTTGGGGACAACACTCAGATGATTTTGATGGAGATAGTCAAGGATGAGCCACAAGGAAGTGTCTATATCAAAGTGCTGATGAACCCATTGCATGGCTTCTATACCACCAAATCTCTCGGTTTCAGGCTGATATTCACTAAAGAAGAAGACATTAATATAGTTTTCCTGTTGGAGTAGAGACATGATATCAGATATTTCTGCGATCGCCTGTTGCTGATCCACTTTGGTAAAAAAGCGCAGTCGCACATCTGGGGGTTTTCTCATGAAGAAGAACCAGCGCAGTAAACCATGACTTTGCCAGTAATTCACTAGGGATGCAATCCGAGTAAAGAGGACACGCGCACTTGATAGTGCATCACCCTGATGTCTGACAAGTCCTACATTGAGTTGCACCCATTCCCCGTGTTCCCATTTGTCAATACTGGGTTGTTGATTTGCGTTTGCTTCATTACTCATAGTGGTTGATGTTAAGTCAAGAAAAGAAATGTTGACAAAAGAGGTTAGCTTACAGGAGCATTACGCCATGTTAACGACAAAGAAATCAAGTGGTTCTCGACAACATTGAACGTATCGAAGCACCTCCAAAGGATGTGTTTTACCGCGAGTATATCCTTCCCCAGCGTCCAGTGATTATCACCAATCTCTTTGAAAGTTCATCACTGTCTCAGATGGATACTCTAGAAAAGGTTAGAACTGGAATTACCAACATCCCGGTTCAAGTCTGTCCCAATTACATTGCTAATCTGCTGGATGCGACATCAGCCGATGTTCCTCGCATGATGAACTTAGGTGCATATCTCGACTTTCTGCAAGCACAACCTACAAGTCTTGATATTTGTGTTGAGTATCCGACACCCCAAAATTTGCTGGAGTTATTGCCCCTTAACTTATACCAAGATTTAAGTGATGAGAGCGATTTATATTCCAATATGTTTGTTGCTGGCAGTAATAACTATGCTCATCTGCACTATGATGCCGATCAGCGTAATGTTTTGTTGTTTCAAGTATTTGGGACAAAAAGGTTTATATTGATTCATCCCCGTGAAACTCACAAGTTAGATGCTATTGATCAGGCTAATTTATGCCGTACAAGTGGCTTTTTTCTAGAAAATATGTCTGAGGCACAGAAAACAGACTTTATTCGCTATACTAATGCTTTCGATGTGGTACTTCGTCCCGGTGAAACTATTTTCATGCCGATGATGATCTGGCACTATATTGAGTATTTAGAACCAGCCATGTCAATTGCTTATCGTTTGGGACGTAACCCTTATAATCGGCGATTAGCTCAACTTTTTCCAGCCCCTTCGGTTGATGTTCAGTCCCTTGCGCTATTGTTGATGGACGAGACTGTTGCACACTCAAAGCATACGGGATGGTTAAACAAGCTAGAAAATACCAGCAGTTCATCAAACGGCAGCGATCGCGATCGCAAGGCAATCTTAAACTATCTTTGTCTCAAAATCCGTGGGCAATATCTGGGTTTTGAGCCTATTAAGAGTATGCGGGAGTTGACAAGACGGCAAACGATACTGGAACAAGTATCTGCATATAGCTAAATTTAATTGAAGTCAAGTGATCGCAGTTACAATCCATTTCCAATTAAAACAAAAGATGCCCAATAGTAGGGGTGTTTAAATTGACTATTACCTACTGTTAATAAGTCAATTTGTGCTGTTCTTAAAGCTTCGGCTTTGGTGACTTTTCCTGTTTTTAATGTTGTATAAAACTTATTCATTAAAGCTTGTGTACCGCCATCAGAAACAGCCCACAATGAAGCCATAGATGCTTTAGCACCTGTTAATTGTATTTGATATCCTAAACCGAGAATTTCTTGTCCGTTACCTAATTGTTTGCCTAAACCAGTTTGGCAAGCACTTAAAACTACTAACTCTACATTTGGTAAAGACCAATTTTCTATATCTTTAAGTGTAACACGTTCGCCATCCCCAAATAGAATAAATGAATCTTCAGGATTACCACTAACTAGCATTCCATGCGTTGCTAAATGTACGATTTTATAGTCATTCATCTGCGGGATGGTAACTTGGGTGCTAAACTCTTTATCTAATAGTATTTTTGTGTCTTTAATTGTTTTAGCTAAGTTTTCTACTTCAACTTTTGCAAACTCCAAACCACTAAATATTTCTTGTCTCTCACCCACGGTTACTTTATAGTCACCTTTGGTAAAAGCGGCGGCTAAAGCCGGCAAAGATACTTGGGGTTTGTTGTTGAATTTGGTCAAACTAGCAGCAGTAATATTATTGATAGTAAAACGCTCAACTAACCAGTTTTTACCATCGTATAAGGCTGCTAAAGGTATATATCTCAGTTTACTATCTGGGGCATAGATAATTGTTTGAGCATTAGCTTGTTTCAGGTCATTTTCTATGGGTTTAATCAGCCAGTTATATAATTTATTGGCTGGGGTTTTACTATCTTTATAAGGAACGACTATGGCTTGGCGAAATTCAGCAATGACTTGATTTAATTCGGCTGGTTTTACTGCTACTGGACGATGAATTGGCGGTGCATCCGCAGTGACTAAAACTAACTCTAATCTATCTTCTAAAACTAAGGGATATAATAAGACGGCTTTTTGATTTAACTGGCGTAAATTATCTCGCAGCGAGTTGAGTTGACGTAAGCTGAGATTTTCCTGTCCAGAGTTTGTAGATAATTGCTGCACTAACGCCACAACAGAGGGAGTTTTAGTAAATTTATTAAACTCAGCCGTGATAGTTTGTTCTAGTTTAACTAATTCAGTGATGCGTTTTTCTTGTGTAGATGTCCGCGAACTTTGGGGAATTTTGCGGAGATTTGTGAGTTCTTGTCCCAGTGCGATCGCTTTGTCTTGAATGGTGCTATATTTCTGGGTAATATCTTGTTCTTGGGGTTTTAAAGGTAGGTTTTGGGGTGCTGGGGTTTCTGTATTTGTCCCCCTTTGTCCACTATTGACTACTGCTGTTTGCTGCACTGTTCCGCGTCGATTTCCTATGAAATCATTCATTTCTTGAATTTTGAGTAAATCTAAAACTTGTTGTGCTTCTCCGGGACGATTTTGTTTGAGTAATAAATCAGCAAGGCGGCGATATCTTTCTGCTACTGTTTCTGTGTATGATTGTTGAATAGCAGTTGGCATGACGCGCAAACTTTGCCGAATTCCCTCTGTTAAATTGACTGATTGTTTGTAAAAGGCAATTGCTAGCTGCGGTTGATTTTGGGTATTCCAGGTATCTGCTAAAAATTTTAGGGTTGTAGCTTCGCTAACTTTATCGCTAACTTCCCGGTGCATGGCTAAAGCTTGCTGATAAAATTCCCCAGCTTTGGCGGATTGATTTTGTTGTTGATAGATTTGTCCTAAGTTACTCATTGTCACACCTTCCCCGGTGCGATCGCCTACTTCTCGATAAATAACTAAAGCTTGCTGATTTAACTCAATCGCTGTCGGATACTTGCCGAGATTACTATTAATCCGTGCAATATTATTGAGAGTTACAGCCACCCCCGGTTTATAGTTGTTTTCTTTGTAAATATTTAAAGCTTGTTGATATAATTTTAGTGCTTGGTTATATTTACCCAAACTAGCATAAATTTGCCCAACATTATTTAGGTTTAATGCCTTACCTTGGAATTGAAAAGAGTCTTTCCCAAAGGCATCACCAACAATAGCACGACTGGTAACTTGTTGCATAGCTTGGGAGTTTTGCCCAAGATAATCGTAAAGTAATTTAATATCTTGTTTGTTAATTTCTTCTGCGTTAGTGCTAGCAAGTTTGTTATAAACATTTGCAGATTTTTCTGCGAGTTCTAAAGACTTTTGATATTGACCCAAGCTAAAGTAAGCCCCAGCAAGATTATTCATAGTAGCTGCTTGTGTACCATAATAATTTGAGCAGCATTCTTGCAGACTATTTAAAGCTTGTTGATAGGAGTCTAACGCTTGGGTGTAGTTACCTAAGTTAACGTAAATGACACCGATATTATTCAGCGTTTGAATAGCACCAATTTTATCATCACTCGCTTTTTGGAGAGCTAAACTTTGTTGATAAAAATCTAAAGCTTTGGTGTACTGTCCCAGACGAAAATAAACTGCACCCATATCACCAAGCATGATTTTTTCGCTGGTAGCATAGCTAGAATCTTTGGGATTAGCTGCTTTGAGTTCTTTAATAATAGCTAAAGCATTTTGATAAGCTTCCAAGGCTTTAGCGTTCTGTCCCAAATTGACGTAAACTTCACCTATGTAGGAAAGGGGTATCCATTCATTTTGGCGATCGCGCGTTTTTCTGCGAATATCTAAAGATGACTGAAAATACTCCAGTGCTTTGGGATATTCACCTTTACGAAAATATACATAACCAATATTCACAAGGCTGTTAGCTTCCCCAGCTTTCGCGCCGTATTTTTTGAATATAGCTAACGCCTGTTGGAATTGCGTTAACGCTGTTTGTAGTTCATTTAAGCCAACAAAATCTTTGTAAATCGTAGCTTCAGCGTTGTTATTTAGTATGACGGCTTCTGTGATTTGTACTTCGGCGGTGGGGGTTGGTGCTTGTGCTAGAGATGGGGTAGCTAAAGTGAGGATAAGTGTTAAGGGAATAATAGAAAGCCGCATATATGTATTAATAATGACAAGATGCTTCCTATGATAGTGGTAGTTAGCGTAATTGTAAGGTGGGTGATGATCCTTTGTTAATTTCGCTGGGTTAGTATGCTACTAGTACCGCAAGGCGGAAGTCAAAAGTCAAAAGTCAAAAGTCAAAAGTTTAATATACCAAGGCTTTTGCTGTTTTGAAATGGTCTGCTTATTTACGCCGTTCTATACTAAACAAGCGGCGTGTGGAGAGGATATCAAATACTGACGCAATGACCGACCGTTGGTCGTAGACTATCGCCTAAACTCTATAGTAATTTTTATGAGTATTATCGTCTTCGGCAGCATCAATATAGACTTAGTAGTAACAGCCCCTCGGTTGCCTGTTGCTGGTGAAACATTGACAGGAGAAGAATTTTTGAAGATTCCAGGCGGTAAAGGTGCAAACCAAGCAGTAGCACTGGCGCGACTGGGAATTCCTACCCACATGGTAGGACGTGTAGGCGCAAACCATTTTGGTGCAGAACTAGTTCAACATTTGCAGGATACTGGCGTACAGACTCAAAATATCTTCGCCGATGAAAACGTCAGTTCGGGAGTGGCCATCATCACTGTAGATCATCACGGTGAAAATCACATCATTGTGATTCCTGGTGCTAATGGATATGTCAATCAAGAAGATATAGGACGATTATCCCAACTATTACCAACAGCTAAGGCACTACTTTTACAACTAGAAATTCCGATTAATGCAGTGGTAGCAGCAGCCAAAGCTGCACACAATGCCAATATTAAAGTAATTTTAGATCCTGCACCAGCACAATCTGATTTACCAGCAGAACTTTACCCTTTGGTGGATATTATTACACCTAATGAAGTGGAAGCCGGACAATTAGTGGGTTTTACTGTAGATGGTGAAGAAACAGCCGCCAAAGCCGCCGAGGTTTTATTGCAAAGGGGAGTGAAAAGTGCGATCGTCAAACTAGGCGCGAAAGGTTCTATCTGCGCTACCCCTGAAGAAACTTTTTTTATTCCAGCATTTCCAGTTGATGCCGTTGATACCGTAGCGGCTGGTGATGCTTTTAACGGCGGTTTAGCAGCCGCACTTTATCACGGACTTTCTTTACGTGAGGCTGTTATTTGGGGTACAGCAGCAGGTGCTTTAGCTACCACAAAATTAGGCGCACAAACTTCGTTACCTGATAAGTTTACGTTTGATGCTTTTCTTAAAGAAAAGGGAGTGGAGATAAATCAATTAAAAATTAAACATTAAAAAATGGGGACTGGGGGACAAAGTAGACAAGGTAGATACCCCAATACCCAATGACTACTTGCCAATATCTTCATTCCATAATTCAGGGTTGTTAGTAATAAAATCAGTCATCATCTGTTCGCATTCATCCAGATTGAGATCAATTACTTCTACCCCGTGGGACACCATAAACTCTTTCGCACCGGGAAAAGTGCTTGATTCTCCAGCAATAACTTTTTTGATCCCAAACTGTACCACTGCCCCAGCGCATAAATAACATGGCATTAGGGTTGAATATAATATTGTACCTCTGTAGCTGCCAATTCTACCAGCATTGCGGAGACAATCGATTTCGGCATGGGTAACAGGATCACCATCTTGTACACGTTTATTGTGTCCTCTACCAAGAATCTTGCCATCTTTGACAAGCACCGAACCAATAGGGATTCCCCCTTCTTGTCTGCCTTGTTTTGCTTCTTGAATCGCAGCCTGCATAAATTCATCCATCTTTTATTTCTCCTAATATGAACAAACAACTAGTATTAATGGATCATGATGGCGGTGTAGACGATTATCTAGCAAGTATGCTGCTGTTAACGATGGATCATATTGAACTTCTCGGTGTTGTAGTCACACCTGCCGATTGTTATGTGCAGCCAGCCGTTAGTGCTATACGTAAAATTATCGATTTGATGGGATTCTCTCATATACCCGTTGCAGAAAGCACAGTTCGCGGAATTAATCCTTTTCCCCGCTTATATCGCCGTGATTCCTTTATTGTTGACCATCTGCCCATTCTCAACCAAAACGAAACTATCAAAACGCCTTTGGTTGCAGAAACTGGCCAAGATTTTATGGTCAAAGTTTTGCGTGAAGCATCAGAACCAGTAACTCTCATGGTGACTGGGCCTCTGACAACGGTAGCTGTAGCTTTAGATCAAGCACCAGATATTGCAGCCAAGATTAAGAAAATTGTCTGGATGGGGGGTGCTTTAAATGTTCCTGGCAATGTGGAGAAAAGTTTAGAATCTGGACAAGATGGTTCTGCGGAATGGAATGTTTATTGGGATGCGGTTTCTGCGGCGCGGGTATGGGAAACCCAAATTGAAATTATTATGTGTCCTTTGGATTTAACTAACAATGTGCCGGTTACATCAGATTTAGTCTGGAAAATGGGTAAACAACGCCACTACCCCATTTCTGATTTAGCAGGACAATGTTATGCCTTAGTAATTCCCCAAGATTATTATTTTTGGGATGTGCTGGCAACTGCTTATTTAGGACATCCAGAATTTTATCAATTGCGTGAGTGGGAAACGGAAATTATTACCACTGGTATTAGTCAGGGACGTACTCAAGTTGTCTTTGGTGGGCGGAAGATTTTAGCTATGGATACAGTAGACAAAGATGCTTTTTACGCCTATATTTTGCAGCAGTGGGCAAGATAACAACTCAAAATTCAAAATACCCTACGGGTTCTCCGCAGGTGTACAAAATTCAAAATTAAAGACATTTTTAGAACTAATGTATCGCCTAAAATTTTTAATCCCGCATTTCTCACAAACAGTAGGGGCGGGTTGAGCGAAATATTCGTGAATGATTCGAGTATATCTGTGAACCTGCCCGTAAGGACTCTGGACTGAGGTTGCAAGAATTGGTGAGAAATCCGGGTTAATGTATCGTCTGACATTGTTAATGTATCGTCTGACATTGCCAATGTATTGCCTAACATTGTTAATGTATCGCCTGACATTGCCAATGTATTGCCTGACATTGTTAATGTATCGCTACTTCTGTAGATTCAAGTTCCTTTAGCTGTTTGCCCCATAATAACCCGGTCACGTATGCGATCGGGGAGAAATTTAATCATTAAGTCTACAAATTTAGCCTCCTTTCCAACCAGGTAGCGAGTTTTAGGTCTTTTCGTAGTCAAGGCATTAACCACAGATTGAGCGACCATATCCGCCGAAATGCCATTTTTGCCTGATTTAATTACTGATTCGCAAGCGGCAGCAATAGCAGTACCGTGGAGGTCTTTAGCTTCGGGTGGCAAATCTTTGACTGTTTTGTTAGTTGTGGTGACAGCCCGCTCCCAAATCGGCGTAGCAACATAGCTAGGCTCAATTATAGAGACAGAAATTCCCCAAGGTTGCAGTTCCATCCGCAGTACATCTGTAAATGCTTCCATCGCAAATTTAGCAGCAGAGTTTGATCCCAAGAAAGGCATTGCCATTTTGCCGATAATTGACCCAATATTGACAATTCGCCCTTGACTACGGCGCAAAAGTGGGAGAAATGCTTGGGTGACAGCTATCTGTGCGATCACATTAACTTCCATCTGCTGCCGTAATTCTGCGATCGCTAGACACTCCAGGGGACTGACAACGGCTATGCCGGCGTTATTAACTAAGCCCCATAGACCAAGATCACCAACAGCCTTATTTACAGTCTCTACTGCGGCAGCAATAGAAACTGCATCTGTGATATCGAGCCAGATAGGTGTCAGGCGATGAGATGCCTGACTTTTCAACATCTCCGCATCTGCTGGGTTACGTACACCGGCAAAAACCTGGAATCCTAACTTATCTAGTTGCAGGGCGCAAGCTTTGCCAATGCCTGTAGATGCTCCAGTTACAACTACTGCACCTTGAGTTGTTATCACCATATAAAATTGTGTACTTTGTATTGTTTTAGTAAAATGCTGGGAATGATTAAAGTTTGGAATAAGGAGTAAAGCCCTTATTACGAAAATAAGTTTAATTTTGGGTTTCAATCCACCGCTAAATTGAAAATTTAGCGGTCTTCCCTACGGGACGCTACGCGTTCGCGAAGCGTCCCGCAGGGAACAATTAGTGGTGGGTAGCCTACGGCAAGCAAGCTAAAAGCACCCACTAATTGTCTTTAATTTTGAATTTTGAATTTTTAATTTTTAATTGGAGCGAAGCGACTTGACGGATGGCATCCACCACTAATTTAGGTTGATCGATATGGATATTGTGTCCGCTAGTTTGAGCTATTTGCAAACTCCCTTGTGAAGAAAGTTGAGCTATTTCTGCTTGCAATTTTTCCCAAGTTAAACCAGCTTTTTTGGCTTGTTGATCTGGTATGTTAGAAAACATATTGATTCCATGAGACAGCACTATCAATGGTAAGTCATCTGATAACTTTGACTGACTAACCTGCTGAGTGCTGATTTCCATTAAGAGGCTTTCAGCGATCGCGGTTTCAAAAGTTTTAGGCAGAAACTTGGCCACAATCATTGGTTGAATCTTTGATGGCAACTTTCTGACAAACTCCGGTGTTGCTTGTTTACCTAGCAATTGCACCAACAACCGCAACAAACCTAGTCTGGTAATTAGCGACAAAGAGCGAAACATCCGCCTAGTTGCGGCCATGTTGTTTTGAAATACTGGTGCAAGACGTGCATATACATTCGCTGGGACTGCATCTACTAATACTATTCCCACAACTTCGTCTGGGTACTGACTGGCAAATAGACGTACATTTAACCCACCCAAGGAATGACCTACTAAAATATAAGGGCTTTTAATTCCGGCATTAGTCAGTAATGTATGTAATTCCTCAACCATTTCCTGACTAGTGCGGGGTTTAGAACTAGATTCACTCCAACCATATCCAGCGCGATCGTAAGTACACACACGGGCAAATTTAGCTACTTCTGACTCTACCAGACTCCAGACCAGAGACAAACCGCCCAGTCCGTATTCCATCACTACAGTTGGGCTACCTTCACCTACACAATTGATATGGAGTTTGTAGCCTCCCACATCGACCAGCTTACCTGGTGGTGGATATTTATCTATATCTGCGCGAGTAGCGATCGCTTGGTATACTGCTCCAGCTAGTACCAAAATGAATAGAAGCACAAAACTACCAAGCAAATATTTCATAAGGTCTTCCATAGCTAACTTGAACAAATATTAATTTCCTCTCCACCTATAGCAATCCTATATTTCGGGTTAGAAAACTCTACCAAAACTCAGTTTATAACTTAAAGAGAACTGCTACACATACCGTAACAGGGACTAATTCCAGGTTTACCATTCACTAAAGTTAAGTAAAGAGAACACTTGCCCAGAGTCTCAGAATCCCAGGAATAAATCGGAATCCCTGTACAAGATGTAGAATTATGAACTGCTTCTGGTAAATCTCTGAAGGTAATATTATTCATTTTTTTACCTAAATTAGCAGCAGAAATTGCTGAAGCTAAAATAAATAATGAGCCAATTTCACTTAAGCATCTGCTCTCAAGAGAGATATTTTTTCCTACTTGAATATCATTAATTTCTGCTTCAGATAGGGTTAAACCTAGGCGATTTATCGCTTTTTGGATTTCTCCTGTTTCTAGATTTTGTGTTAAGTAAGACATTGTTGTTGCTTCCATAATCAATATTTAGTGGATAATAGCATTGAGCATGATTTTAAACTGGGGTTATATATGACTTTCCCTGTGATGTGAATTAATAAATTCAACAGCATCAAGAAAAGTCATATATAAAAAATTGCAGAGACTTAAGAAACCTTTTCTCTCAACCAAGAATGCTTTTCTGGTTGGTATTTATAACCCTTAAACTCTTGGCGCACTCGTTCGATTTCACTGTTGTTTGGTAAACCTTTGGTCTTAGATTTGTAGATAAATTCACCCACAATAGCTTTAGCTGATAAAGATAACATCCGCAGGAAATAGAACCAATGTTTAGGGGTTAATAAACCACGGATACCAAAACCTTTCCACTGGAACATGACATACCAGATCGCAATGTAAAAGTAAGTATATTTCATACTGGCAAAAACATTGCAGCGTCGTGGCTCAAATTTGGTATTTTCTAGGAAGTTATCAAAATGTGTCAGTGTCCCATACTTACCAACCAATTGATCTGCTCGATAAACATCCATGAATCCAATATTTGCACCCTCTTCTACCAATTGGTTAAACTGCTTGCATAAATCAGCAAAAATTCCATCTACGTTACCGTTGGCAATCTTCACATATCTGGGGATGAAATTCAGATCCAAATGCCACTTACCTATATAGGTGGGGATATGAACTCCAAACCACCACATATACTCGAAGTAAATACGCCAACTCATGACACTGGCATGACCGAGTTGTTGAGCATGACCCCGGTAAAGACAGTTAACAGTCCGAGCATAAGCCAAATTAAAATCGTTGTAAGCAGCTCGTTTGGCTTCCGCGTCTGCTTCCCCTGCTAATTTAGCGCGGATGATTTCTGTGATACCTTCTACCGCAAAGGCAATCATTGTTGTCCCATAAGAATAGAAAGCATCAAAGATATGAGAGGAATCACCAACTACATACCAGTTATCAGGGGAAAACATGATTTTACTTCTATGGGCAATCCTCTGGCGATAATTAAAATCAACTACTTCACCACTATCGATGATATCAGCCAGAAGCTGGTGATTAGCTTTCAAGAACCCAGAGAATTTATCTAAAGTATTGATTTTCTCCGATGGAATCACATCATGATGATGGATAACGCCAATAGATAAATCCATTGATTTCTTGTCTATAGGAATCATCCATAACCAATGACCGTGACCAAAATAATGATTAGTAGAGTAGTAATGGCTATTTGATGTCCCCTCTGGGTGATAGCCTGAGTGAAAAATGGTGCGGTCTACATTTTTGACCCGTAGCCAAGCTGAACCATTGTTGAGTCCCAACAGGTTCTCTGGGCCAAATAAAACGTTATCTGTCTTGCGACCAATAATAAACTTCAGACCAGCCGCATCAACAACATGTTTGGCTTTCAGTTCCATTGTTTCGCCACCAACTTTGATTTCTACAGTGTTGATGGCATCACCAGGAGTTAAATCCACATCGACCACGCGTCCGTTGTAGAAAACTGCTCCCATATCTTGATTCATTTTCAGCAGATCCCGCTCAAATCTGGGTCTGTGGAGATGAAAGGAAGCAATAGGAGTCTGTCTGTTTGCCCAAACGTGATAGTAGTCGTCCAAAGTCTCAGTCTGAGCCGCATCTTTCGGCCAATGGAAATTCAGCCCAGACTTAGGAGGGTGATTTTCAATCAGATAATCATGGAGTCCTAACTCTTTACAAAGAAAAAGAGCAGCGACTTCAATTATAGACTCACCAATTTTTAAATCTTTGTCTGACCGTTCTACTGGACGTGGGTCTATCAGTGCAATTTTGATGTTGGGAATGTTGAGCAGCATATGTCGGGCTTGGCACAAACCAGCAAATCCCGCACCCATAATTACAACATCATATTCTGGTGACTGAGTAGTGTACATAGTTTAATCTTTCCTAATAGTTTTAAACGACAATTGTGGGAGTTTTTGCCAACATCTCCAAAAGCTTTAATAAAATTCCTGGAGATGTGTGATTAATTAACATCAATTCAACGTAATCTAGCGACTTCCAAAATTTGATTTACATCTGCCTCTTTAGCAGTGGTTTTGGTAGTCTTTTCTGTCATCCAAGGCTGAAGTTCTGGTCGAAATTGATAACTTTGGCGGAACTCTTGGCGCATTTCTTCAACTTCGGTATTAGCTGGCAACCCTCTAGTTTTGAACTTATAAACCAATTCCCCGATTGCAGCTTGGCCTGACAATGCTAATAGTCGCAAGAAGTGATAAATATTTCGTGGTTTTAGCAAGCCTTGAATCCCAAAACCTTTCCACTGGAACATGAAATACCAGATAGCAACATAGAAGCAAGTGGCTTTTAGACTACCGAAGACATTACAACGACGAGGTTCTAATTTAGAATTTTCTAAAAAGTCATCGAAGTGTTTTGCGGTGTAATAGTCATTGATTAATTGATCAGAACGGTAACAATCCATCAACCCGATATTTGCATTCTGTTCTACCAGTTGATTGAACTGTTGATATAAATCTGCGAAGAGTCCGTCTACATTGGCGTTGAGGGTTTTTAAATAGATGGGGATGAAAGTTAAATCCAAATGCCATTTACCAACATACATAGGCACTTGCACACCAAACCACCACATATACTCGAAATAAACCCGCCAACTCATCACACTCGCATGACCTAACTGTTGAGCATGACTGACATAGAGACAGTTGACGCTCCGGGCATAACCCAAGTTAAATTCGTTATAAGCAGACCGTTTCTGCTCTACATCTGCCTCACCCGCCAGTTGAGCGCGAATAATCTCTGTCACACTCTCAATTGCTAAGGCAATAGTTGTTGTGCCATAGGAATAAAAGGCATCAAACATATAGGCAGCATCACCAATCACATACCAGTTATCTGGGGAGAATAGAGTTTTACTTCTATGGGAAACTTTAGGCCAATAATTAAAATCAACTAGTTCACCACTGTCAATAATTTTGCCCAGAATTTTGTGATTATCATGGATAAACTGCTGGAATTTTTCCTTTGTACCAACGATTTCAGAAGGGAGTTCCTGATGATGATGGATGATACCAATAGACAATTCTTTTAACTCAGTATCAATGGGAATCATCCATAACCAATGACCATGACCAAAATAGTGATTGGTAGAGTAGTAATGACTAATCGATGAATTTAAAGGGTCATATCCACTATCAAAAACAGTGCGATCGACATTTTTAACACGCATCCAAGCTGAACCAATATCCAGCCCCATCATGTTTTCTGAGCCAAAAATTACATTGTCAGTTTTGCGTCCAATAATAAACTTGCGTCCTGCGGCATCAATGATATGTTTGGCTTTCAATTCCATTTGTTCATTGCCGACTTTGATGCTAACAGTCTTAATAGCATCTTTAGGAGTTAGATCCACATCTAGCACGCGTCCGTTATAAAAAAACGCGCCCATCTTTTTATTCATTTGTAGCAAGTCCCGCTCAAACTTGACGCGATTAATTTGAAAAGCTGGAATTGCTGGCTGTCGATTAGACCAGATATGAAAGTAGTCGTCTAGATTCTCGGTTTGAGCAGGGTCTTTTGGCCAATGGAAACTTAATCCCAATTTAGGTGTATGATTTTCAATTAAATATTCATGAAGTCCTAATTCTTTAGCTAGAAAAAGAGCCGCAATTTCAATTGTTGATTCACCGATTTTTGAATCTTTATCAGAGCGTTCTTCGGGACGAGGATCAACCAAAGCAACGCGAATACCTGGGATCTGTAGCATCAGGTGTCTGGCTTGACACAAACCGGCAAAGCCAGCACCCATAATTACGACATCATATTCTAAAGATTCGGTTGTATACATTATTAACTCCTTAATAAATTCTTTTTGAGGCTCAATTTAGCCAATAACTTGAGAAGGGATGTATAGTCATCAGGAGTTGCAACCTAAATTATTCATTTACCTTGAGCCTTTGCTAACTTGCAGGTATTTTCCGCCCCGATGACTATGACTTAGCGCAGTAAAACTTTTTCTTGACTAGTAACCAATGAATCTTGAGTTTTTACCGATGAAACTTCTACATTCCAAGGCTGTAGCTCAGGTTGATATTGGTAACTCTTAAACTCCTGGCGCATATTTTCAACTGTACTGTTGTTAGGTAAGTCTCTAGTTTGGAATTTATGCCGAGCTTCACCCATTGCAGATATACCTGATTGCACTAAAAGTTGGAAGATATAGTAGAGATTTTTCGGTTTGAGCAGACCAACTAGTCCAAAGGCTTTCCATTGAAATTTCACATACCAAACAGCAATATAGAAGAAAGCATTCTTCATGCTGGTATAGATATTGGAACGCTGCGGTTCAAACTTACTATTTTCTAGATAATCCTCAAAGTGTTTGAAGGTGTAGTATTTCCCCAGTAACTGATCTGCTCGCACAGGATCCATAAAACCGATGTTAGTACCCTTATCAACCAATTTGTTCAACTGTTGGTAAACCTCTGGGAAAATTCCATTTAAATAAGAGCGGAAAGGCCCCATGAACTCACGTAGAAATTGAGGCTGTAAGTGCCACTTGCCAATGTACATTGGTACTAGGATGCCAAACCACCACATATACTCGAAATAAATTCGCCAACTCATAATACTAGCGTGTCCCAATTGTTTGGCATGGTCACAGATGAAGGTATTAACGCTATCAAAGAAAGTCAGATTGTATTCGTTATAAATTGACCTTTTCTCCTCAGCATCAGCCTCACCTGCAAGTTTGGCGCGGATGATTTCTGTCACACTTTCAATGGTGAAAGCAATCATGGTTGTACCCAAGGAGTAAAACGCATCAAACATACAAGCCGCATCGCCAATTACATACCAGTTATCGGCAGAAAATAGGGTTTTACTTTTATGGGGGACTTTAGATAAATAATTGAAGTCTACGCTCTCACCACTTTGGATAATGTTATAGAGAACAGTATGATTAGCTTGCAAAAACTTATAAAACTTCTCTTGAGTGTTGATAGTATTTGCCGGAATTACGTCATGATGGTGCATAACCCCAATTGATAATTCCTGGGCTTGAGTATCAATAGGAATCATCCACAGCCAGTGTCCAGCCCCAAAGTAGTGATTGGTAGTATAGTAATGAGTAACAGCAGATCCTAGCGGGTCGTAACCACTATGAAATAATGTGCGATCTACATTTTTCACCCGCACCCAAGCCGAGCCATTATTCAAACCAAGCAAGTTTTCTGGGCCAAATAAAAGATTATCTTGCTTTTTACCAATGATAAATCTGCGCCCGGCTGCATCAATAATATGCTTGGCTTTTAATTCTATCTGTTCACCATTAAGCTTGACTTTGACTGTTTTAATGGCATCACCGGGAGTTAAATCAACATCTAATACGCGCCCATTGTAGAATTTAATTCCCATTTCCTGATTCATTTTGAGCAAATCGCGCTCAAACTTAGCACGGTTAATTTGAAAAGTAGGGATAGGCGGCTGACGGTTGAGCCAAATGTGATAGTAATCGTCGATAGTTGCAGTGTTGTTTGGTTGTTTTGGCCAATGAAAATTTAATCCAGCTTTGGGTGGGTGATTTTCAATCATGTAATCGTTGAGTCCTAATTCTTTACCAATTAGGAGTGCGCCGATTTCAACTGTTGATTCACCAACTTTGAGATCGTTTTCATCTCTATTTTCAGGTCTGGGGTCAACTAGGGCAACTTTGATATGAGGAACTTTGAGCATTAAATGTCTGGCTTGGCACAAACCTGCAAAGCCAGCACCCATAATTACGACATCATATTCTAATGATTGATTGTTGTTCATAGCAAAGTTCTGATGTGGTTATATTGTTAGAAATTGCAGTTAAATTTTGTTTCGTATTTGTAACCTGCAAACTCTTGATTTTTCAGTGCCTAAATATTATTCAGATGGAAACCATGATTTTATGCAGGGTATCTGTTGTCTTAATAATGATTTACTTTTCTGGGTGATAGTCTTGCAAGATGCAATGAATCCTGTCGCTACATGAAAATATTGGGCTTATATAGTGGGTAGAGACGTTGCACTGCAAAGTCTCTACAGGCGTTATTATTTTGGCAAATTATCTGATCCGAACCGTATTGGCTACAGATTTCTATTTTTTAGGCTTAACCGCGTAGTATTGACGAAGAATCTGCTTTTAGCTTTGAGCGAAAATATTGATTCATCTTGCAAATATGCAACGCAAAAAAGCAGTAGCCAAATTTCTGGCTACTGCTTGAAAATGAGTTGGGTCTATTTAGAATGCAATTTTTTCTTTTAACTCTACAGAGTCCATTTCTGTTAGTGCTTGCAGGACTTCTGACGGCCAATTTGCTGTAACTGGAGTACCATCTGCTAGGCGAGTTACCCAGGCGACTTCTTGTTGTCCGACATGGAGTTTTTCCATTGTGCCGTCGGGTTGTTCGCGGAAGAACTCAAAGTTAAACACTGCACCAGATTGGGAGACTGACTTGACATACAGGAAGACGCGAATCTTATCGAAGGGCATTGCTTCTCGTAAGTAGTCCATGCGGCTGTAGAGACAAACCATCTCACCACGGGGATTAGAAACTCGCAGATATTCAGGTGCGACTGAGTATAAGAAGAGGTCGAGGATTCGTCCTTGCCAGATGAAGTAATTACCGTAGTAAACGTTACCTACTAAGTTCGATTCTTCTAGAGTGGTTTGGAAAGCTTCCGACCGGAGTAACTTACCATAGCGGTTTAAGGAACTGGGTGCTTCGTAAACGATCGCACCGCTATTGAGTTGCACCAAGCTAGATGGTAGAGGTGGTAGAGGTAGAGTTTCTGGTCGTCTCAAGTCGAGGGTGGCTGGCTCTTTGGCGGCAAATCGATCCAGATATTCCTGGAGATATGGTGGGAAGGGCATAGGTGAAGGCACACCGTAGCTAACTAATCTTACCCAAGTTGCTTTCACTTCAGCGATCGCAATTCTCTCTAGAGAATGATCAGGCAATACTCGGCAAAACTCAATATACGTTTCAAAGGATGAACCGACTACGTTACCAACCCAAGCTCTGGCTTGCAGTACATCATAGGAAGTTGCTTCTCCTAAGACTCGCAGACTCACTGCATTAGTTACCATCCCCCAATCACCGCTCAAGAAGTCCGATAACATCTGCTCTGCGATACTCTCCATCGGTAGTTCGCGGATTTTGCCTATCCAGCGAAAGTATTGTGAGAAGTAGACGCGACGGCTAATACTACCACTGTCTTTGAAACTGACTTGAAAACGTTGTTCGTAGGCTAGTTGTCCTTGAGGGCCATCTTGGGTGTAGCGGGTGCTGTGGCGGTCAATTTCACTGGTTTGAGGAACAATGGCGGATGATTGCACCTGTAGCTGTAGTTGTGGTTGGCTCACTAGAATAGCTATCATCCGTTCTGGGGGACGGGTAAGCTTGACTGGAACTGTTACCACTAAGTAATCACCTGCGGATGTCTGAGCCTTGAGTAGTACACTGTCACCTTGTTTGGCGACGATGGAGAACTCTGGATGGCTGCCGTTGAATGCTTTACGCACTGCTTCTAATGCTGACCAGATTCTCGTGCCGGCTCTGTCGCGTGTGTCGCCTTTGCTGACCAGTTCATCTACTATCCGGCTGCGCTTGGTACTGAGTAATGCTACCCAATCATCTTCTGTGCGGTGAGTAATTGACTCGATATCGCAGCCTTGAGGAGTATCAGAGACAACACACAGACAATAGCGATCGCAGTGAGATAAAGATAGTTGCAGTCCAGCTACACTAGCACCAGTCAATTCTGGTTTCCCTGAAGGTAGGGTTTTCATCCCAAATTTGATTTCTGCATCTGCTACTAATCCCAACTTGGTTTTCAAGGCTTGGGCAACAATTGGTTGTTCTTGCTCACGCCGTTGCTTTTTCGACTGTGCTTGTAAGTTGGGGGCATATCCTAGAGCTACGGCTGGTTGATTTAAACCAAACTCTTGAAAGCTAGTGTTAAGTACCTGTGCTAATTTTTGGCGATCACCTACGGTGGGCGGAACGCCATCGCGAATTTCAGGATGAGCCAATTCAGCTGCGGTGGGGTTGGTGGGATGTTCTTCCAGAATCCGCAGTCTATAACCAGTTAGGTGTTCCAAGATGTATCCTTGGCTATCAGTGGTAAACACTTCACTGATATATTCCCGTCCTTCTTTCTCTAACAACAGGACTGTAACTAATCGCTCATTTGCCTCTGGCTGGGAATTTTGGAACAATTCAATTTTGCCAATCTGGACTGGTAAACAGATATCCTGCGGAATGGTCAATTGTACAGATTGCAACAATACATCCCGGAAGTAGGGATCGCCCAGCAAGATATAATCACCTTGACCCGAACCAAAGCTTTCTGTCAGCAGTTCGGCGGCGGGGCGCACATAGGAACGGAAGACACTGCTTTTCTCACTGAGGGAGAAAATTTCACCCATGCGTTGGAAGCGTGTCCCTTGGAAAAGTAAGTCACCGTACAGATCAACTTGAGGATTTAAAGCCAGGGCTTGACCTAGTTCTGGTTTTAACTGTGTACCTAATTTTGGTTGACCTAGAACAAAGATGGCGGCGAAGTGGTCGGTTTTAAAGCCTGTTTGTTCAGTGCGAATCCCAACTTTGATTCGTTGTTCTCCGTTGTGGTCAACTTCCATCACCTCGGCACGTAGCTCAATTTCGATGCCTGTAGTGGGATTCACTACTACGGGACGCTGAAGGGAGATATCTTCAATGCGGACAATTTGTGGTTGAGTCGTACCAGTCACGTAGGCGATCGCCTGCGCCATTGCTTCTAAACCAAAAACTGTGGGGAATAGGTAAGACCCTCGCCAAATATGGTCTTGCACATACAAATCCCGTTCTACACTCAAGTGAGTTCTAGCTGTCAACTCCACACCTGGTTCTAAATAGAGAACCTGCTCGATGAAACGTAGTTGAGTGGCAGTAGACACAGGAGCAGGAGACCAAGTATCAAGTCCTCCCAGGCGGGCTGCAATGATTACCTGTTGCACTCCAGGATCACATTCAAACAACTTCAGGAAACGACTGACTCCTTCTTCAGTGGAAATAGCTCCAATCCCCATGCGGTCTAGGTGTTTCACACTACCCATTTTCGCCCCCATACCTACTTCTCCCCAAACGCTATAGGCAAGGGAAATAACTTGGGTTTGGGGATGGTCACTGGCAAAGCGACGCAGCATAATGTCCAAAGATTCGTTAGCAAAGGCATACCAGGCGTTGCCAGGCATTCCGGTGACTCCGATAATGGAGCTAAAGCCAACAAATAGTTTGGGTGGTGCTGAAGCTAAGGCTTGTAAAAGGTGATAAGCACCGAGGAGTTTGGGAGAAGCTTCTGTGACGGCAGCCTCTATGCTGACCTGTTCAACTCGGCGGGGACTGTTTAAGCCAGCACCATGTATTATCCCTGTAATTGTCCCTAATTCATTAGTAACTTGGGCAACTAACTGGTTAACTGCTTCAGCCTGAGTCACATCACAGGAGTAATAATTACAGGTCAAGTTTGCCGCATGGAATCGCTCTAAGGTACGTGCGATTTCATTTTGGGTTTGTCCGGGAGTAGGGGCAGGAGATTGACCCACTAAAGCCATTTTTACGCCAGTGGCTTGGGCTAGAGCTAAAGCGCACTCAGCAGTAATGCCCTTTGCACCACCTGTCACCAAGATGACATCTTGTTCTGACCAGGAAAGTGTGCGTTGAGTGTAGTTGGTAGGTTGTTGTAAACGAGATTGGGGTACTAAGCGGACGAGATCAGCATCATAACCGACAGTGGCGATCGCTTCACTTCCTGAAAGTTCGCTGATGACTAATTCAGCTGCACGGGTTGACTCAATCTCTGAAGCTAGGTCTACCACCCGCACCCGTAAATCAGGCCGTTCTAGGTGCAAACTGCGGGCAAATCCAGCCGCACAACATACTTCTGGATTCATGGTTTGAGAACCACTACCAAAACGACCGCCACCAAACTGGACATAGGCAACACAACTGTTAGCAATAGCAGTAGAAATACTATTGAGTCTTGCTACCATCTGTGCTAATTCTAAAGATTTTTGTGCTGTATCAGAATTAGGTAGTAAAGCAATATAATGAGAGATAGTTTTTTTTACAACAGAGTCGTCTGCCAATAATTCGTGGTAGGTGACTTTTTTTATTTGCGCTCCGACTGAGATGAGCTGTTCGCTCAAAGCCTTAACTAATGGATTTTCTACTTGATCTGAGACTATCAAAACCTGGGCTTTTGACCAATCCTCCTGGTCAATGATTTTAGCATTTTCAGCTATATAATCTATAGTAAAATTACGCACCCAATCAGAGGATTTATTAGCTACAGCTTCCACAGTTTGGGGAGCAGGCAAAGTTACAGGTGTAGCCGTTTTAACTTCAGGCTTTTTTACAGGTTGAGCTTGCTGAAGTGCCGCCACCACATCGGTTAAAGTAGCATTTGCCAGAGTCGAAGGGTCTATTGCACCTCCTACACCAACTTGTTTAGCCGCAGTAGCAACTAATTCTGCTGCCTTGATGGAGTCGAGGTTGAGGTCATCCAGTAGGCGCAAGTCCATCGACAGGGTATTTTGGGGAAATCCAGTCTGCTGTTCTACTAACTTGAGTAGCTGTTGGGAGACATCCAAGGATGGTTCAATAACCGGAGAGTTGTGGACGGCAACTGTACCAGTATTCTGAGTGGGGTGTGCTGGCAGAGTAGCGCGAATCACATCGCCAACTTCTTTTAAGGTGGCATTTGCCAGGGTTGAGGGGTCTAGCGCACCTCCTACACCACATTGCTTACTAGCAGCAGCAACCAATTCACCGGCTTTGATTGAATCTAGATTCAAATCGTCTAGTAATTTGGCATCGAGTCCGATGCTTTCTGCTGGATATCCAGTTTGCTTAACTACCAAATCTACTAGAATCGCTTCCACATCGATGGTTGGTTGAGCAACTATTTGGGGAGTTGCTTGTGGCTGTTGCACAACTGGAGAAGAAACAATTGCTGGCTTACTGGTGGGCAGTTCAACTATATAATGCTGGTTGGCTTTAACACTGGGTTGGGATTGATGAATTTGCTTTGTCGATTGTGGCAAGCTTTGCAAATCTGCACGGATAACTTGAGCTAAAAATGAACCCCGTTGGCTAAAGTAGTTAGTTAACAGCTTGGTAAGCTCGTCGTTCATTTGATGGTGTGCGGAATTTTGGCTATTCATTAGGCGTTCTCTTCGTTAATAGGTGACAAAATTGGTAAAGTTTCAATATCGGCTCGAATCAACTCAGCTAAAAATGAGCTACGTTGTGAGAAATAGGCAGATAGAGTATCAAAAAATTCTTCGTTATTTTGCTGTGTTAATTCCTCCTGTTGTATATATCTGTTCGATACGTTAGGAATATGCAAAACTTCATTGATTTGTTCTAGGGCATCTGGGAAAGGCCGCTCACAAGGATTGTCGATGAACAGACGCTGTGATGCCGGAATAAAGGGATTTACCAAACGATTTTCGTAAAGTGCTGTCCAATTAACTTCACCACCATGAATAAAGAAACTAGCTAGTAAAGTGTTGAGATCGCGATCGCATCCTGGCTTAGACTCTACGGGGAAACACATAGGCGCATTTGCATTATTCGTAGCTTCTACCAAGCCAGCAAGCACTTTTCCCGGGCCAACCTCGATCATTAAATCGCATTGGGGTGCGATCGCTTTCACTAAGGCAACAAAGTCCACTTGTGAAATCATTTGTCCGCCGAAGTATTCCCGCAGATTCTGTCCTGGCTGAATTTGCTGTCCGTTGACGCTGGAGAATAGGGGTAATAAATTTTGGGTAAGTTGCTCTGGAATTGGTGCATTAGCACGCAGATATGCAGATGCTTCTGCAACCATCTGGGAATGAAAGGCGTTGGCAACTGGCAGCAGGCGAGTTTGGATACCCTGATCTGCGGCACGTTTGATGGCTGCTTCAACGCTGGCTCTCTCACCAGAGATCACAGTCTGAATAGGACTATTAATATTAGCTACAACTACATAGCCAGGAATTCCTTGTAAAATACTCTGAGCCGTTGCCGAATCACACGCTAGACTGGCCATTGTGCCGGCATTTTCACTCTTAGCAGCCATAGCTTTTCCACGCATGGCAGCAAAACACAGTAGAGTTTTTTCGTCATATGCTCCTGCTGCTTGAAAGGCTGTCAGTTCTCCCAAACTGTGACCACCGATAAAAGATGGCTTGATTCCCAACCGTTCCAGATAGCGTTGCCAAAGTAAGGAAGCAAAGCAGATGGCTGAGGGTGCAACATGGGTGAGCTTTTTAAACCAGTCTTGGACTTGTTCTGGATTAGCTGCACGATCAAGAGGACGATAGATTAATTGGCTGATTGGCTCAAAACCCATCTCTGCAAGCCAGTTATCTGCTTGTTGCAGCAGTTCTCTAGCCCAACCATGACGTTCTACTAAAGTCCGAGCCATATTCAACTTTTGCGAACCTTGACCGGGAAACAGAAAAGCCACACGATGACGTTTAACGGCGTTGGCAATCCAAATGTCTTTTTGGGGGGTAACTTTCACTTCTCCCTGGGTAGGGGGGGTGTCATTCAGCATCTGTTCCAACTGCTGGAGACGCGTCATCAGTTCTTTGGGCGTACCAGCAATCACCGCAGCCCGGACAGGGTGAGATGCTTCTGTTTCTTTTGCTAGTTGGGCAGCTAAATCAACCAGTTCAGCTAGGCTCATACCTGCGGCTTGATTGATGGCTGTTTGAGTGCGTTGTAGTAATGCTTGCACAGATGTCGCACTGAGGACAAATATCTCTGTGTCCTGATGGGAAACTAGCAATGCCCTTTCAGGTAAGCTGGGTTTGAGATGGGGCGCAGGAGCATCACCAGAAGTCAGGGTGACATGGGAGTTAATCCCACCAAATCCCATCGCGGAAACCCCAGCTACCAGTTGATCAGAGGCTGGGCGGATTTCCCCTTGAATAATTGGATAAAGACATTGGGCAGAAGTATCAAAAACGGGGTTGGGGTCTTTGCAGCCTGCTGTGGGGGGTATAATTCGCTGATTTACAGCCATCACTGCTTTAATAAAACCGCCAACACCAGCCGCAGCTTTAGTATGACCTACAAGAGATTTGAAGGATGTAACACCGCAGGAACGAGGTGCTAATTCACCATCAGCACTCATCGCGAGGGCAATGCCTTCAATTTCTGTGCGATCGCCTACGGGAGTTCCTGTACCATGACCTTCAATAAAATCTAGTTTATGGGGACTGTAACCGGCTCGCTCGTAAGCACGGCGTAATGCCTGAGATTGACCTACCTTGGAGGGGGCTGTAATTCCGCCTTTGCCATCAGATGATATACCCCAGCCGTTCAGTACGGCATATACATAATTGCCATCGGCTTGAGCATCTGCCAACCGTTTTAAGACTACAAAGCCACACCCTTCTCCAGGAATAAAGCCACTGGCGCGGCGGTCATAAACAGTCATATCTTGACCGGTTAATGCCCCTGTTTTGGCAAATCCAATCAATTCAAAGGTATCTAGGCTGATATCTACGCCTCCGGCTAGGGCGAGATCAAGGTCTCCGTTAGCTAGGGCTGTAGCGGCAGTAGCAACGGCAATCAGGGAAGAAGAACAAGCTCCATCTACTGTATATCCCCCACCATTAAAGTTGAAAAAGTTACAAACTCTTCCCGCGATAGTATTAGAAAGACCCCCAGCGAGGGTATCTTCGGTAATCGGTGCAAATACAGATTTGTAGAACTGTTCCATCATCACTACCAGTTCTTCTACTGTGGATGATGGCAGACCCTTAGCCTTACCGGCAGCCCGCAAGGCTCGCCGCACATAAGGCCAGCGTAGGCGCATCGTTTGAGAACGGGTGTGTTCTCCAGTGAGGGTATTACCTAAAACCACACCAGAACGCTCAGTAGCTACACTTTGGCGAGTATATCCAGCATCTTGTAAGGCTTTTAATGCTACTTCTAGAGCTAGCCAGTGAACGATATCTGTTGATTCTACAGTTGATTTAGGAATGCGTTTACCAGGCCAATCAAACTGAAAACCATCAATTACACCAGCGCGATCGCCATAGGTTTGATCTGGGGTTGTCGGTTCTGGGTCGTAATATTCAGATATAGGCAATCTTTGATCCGGCATTTGGCGAAACTGTCGCCGCCTTGCAAGTATATTTTCCCAAAGTTTTGATAAATCACTTGCTCCTGGATAGTGGCAACCCATGCCAATAACGGCAATGGCAGGAGTCTCTGCATTGATTCGCATCTTGGTATCCTTTACTCAACTATAGAAATTTAGATAGGGTACTGTGAGTATTATCTGAGCATGAAATATCTGCATTAACCCTCACAACTAGAGCTGTAATTGCTGCCCTAATATGTATTCAGTTCACATTCTGATTTTTATGCAAATTACTGACTATTGACTTTTGTTGAAGACCAAATGGGTAGCTGATTTACTTGTTGCACCATTAATTCTGCGTATGTTGTATCACCATTTTGGGCGACCTCTTGACCAAAATAGCTTTCATCTCCTTGATGTTCATGGGGGCCGCTACTGTAAACTGTATAGCGATTCTCACGACGAGCGCGATTATAGGGAGAACCTATAGTCCATCGCCATCGGGACGGAAAAACTATTCCGCCAATGTTTTCAATCCAATCTCGCTCTCCCCGAAAATGGTAAACGTGCTTTGCGACATCAAAGCCTTCATTACCATCAAATACACCTCCGAAGGAAACCACACTAATTTCCACTGGCAGCCATTTGTCTAAATAAGGAGCTGCACCTAAAGCCACCTGCGCGCCGCCACTTGTACCCATTAAAATTAGCTGAATTGGTTCTTCTGGAGATGTGGGAATTGGTTGCTGTTTCTCCATTTGCTCTACAATTGTCAAAGCGATCGCTTGGTTGTAGATAGGCCCGTAGCGGTTATCGGCGGAAACAGCCATTCTCCAGACATTACGTGCTTCGAGTATACGTTCGGTTAATTTTAACCAACCTTCTGCATTCTCGCTAACTCTCCATAGAAATTCAAATACCTGTTGTCCACCAATGTTTTGATTGGCCGCAGAGTAAGGAAAAACACTCCGTACAGTTAAACATTGTGGTTGGTCTTGCTCTAAATGATCTAAAAATGCTTCTTCTCGAGGAGATACCTCATTTTTTTCAGCCCCTACTCCTGGTAAGAAAACAATGTAGCAGCGACTTCCTTTAGGGGTAACATCAGAATTGGTATCTTCTCCATTAATTCGGTTAGCTAACTCTCTGCTTCTTCTTTCTAACTTTTCAGACCCCCTGTCTAACCACCATACAATAGTTCCCACAGGAGCAAAAGTCCCCCAAATTAGTAATAGAAATCCAGTAAATACAAATAGCTTGAGTCCGCTATTTCGCATCCACAAGAGGAGTTTGCCCAAAAAATTACTCATCCAAATTTTAATGTTTAAGTTGTCATCTACGGATTACTTTTAACTGAAAATATTGTGATAAGTCACCAATCTGGAGGAAGATTTGCTGTGAGTAACCAAGCATCAACCAATAGGATGAAAAAAGTGCTGTGGGATGTCTTCATTTTGAAGGGAAATTTTGATGAAGATAGTTGCAGAATCCCAAACGCAGTAAAAGTTGCTCAAGTAATTGTAATTTTGACGGCGATCGCCCATGCTTCAGGCAGTGTGATTATTCCATTACTGGCTCAGGTGACATTATCACTGCTAATTTTTATATTTGTAATCAACGCTTTAAGTATAGTAGCAGGTTACTATTTTTGGACATTTACCATTTGGAAAATCGGACAGCAGTTGCGATTATCTATCCCTACCTATAGAGAACTGCTGATTCCGATTGGCTTTGCTCATACTCCCCAAATATTCAACTTTTTTACAGTGATTCCGCTTTTGGGAAGACCGATTGAAATTGGACTATCACTCTGGACTTTGTTAGCAGTAATTGTAGCTTTCAAAGGTTGGTTGAATATCAAACTGGCCAGGGCGATTTTAATTTGTTTAAGTGGCTGGCTAATTGTAGAGGTTGCCATTGGAGTAATTCAAATTACACTTCAACGGCTGATAATTTAGACTAGTAGGTCATCAAACTTGAATTGAAGAATAAGCTTTTTTTGTAGTAAGGACTTTAGCCCTTAGAAAATCAGGACTAAAGTCCTCTCTCCGTTCGCATAGCGTGTCGTAGACAGAC
>NZ_JAYGGZ010000057.1:0-43511 GCF_034931465.1 Anabaena sp. UHCC 0399
ACTACAAACCTTTAATTATTTACCCTGTTCTACTTACTTCTATTTCCTGATCACACGCAAAGCTTAAAACTTCCTTTCACGTATGTATAATGGGCTAACTTCCAGGAAGGCTAACAACACTCACAACTTTTGCTCAAGTTAAGTGCATAAACACCATTTTTAACAATTCTGCACGGGTAAATGGTTTCGTTAAATATCCCGATGCACCCACTAATCTAGCTTTTACTTTATCTACTATTCCTTTAGACCCGGTAACGAAAATAATTGGCGTATTTTTAAACATAGAATTATTGCGGATAATGCGGCACAATTCATAACCATCAATCCCCGCCATATTTAGATCCAGCAAAATTAAGTCTGGTTTGTGCCTAATAATTGACATAGCAGCTTTTAAGGGGTCATTAATGGCTATGACAGTAAAATTCTCATTTTCTAAAAAATAAGTAATTTCTTTTAAAATTGTGGGGCTATCATCTACAGAAACAATTTTGTAAAGTTTTTCTGGGGTGACGGTAGCAGGGGTTACTCTTTGAGGAACAGAGTTCGTGTTATTTAATTCTTTATTGGTTGTTTTTGTATGAGTGGAAATTTGTGGCGATCGCTTGACAATAGCGACATTTTCTATCTCTATAATTGGGGTGATGGGTGTAGCGTTGCTACTGAGTTCTATGACTCTATCGACTAGCTTTTTCTCTAATAAAGCGGTTGTGTATTGAGGCGTTGATGGTAATTCTGCCACTATCTTGGGTAACTGATCAAATGGTGGATCTGGTTCATGTAAGATAATCTCTCCAGTCACAATGTAAGGGTATAAATATTGTGCTAGTTGTAGTTCATCTTGATTCATAATCACGGACAGATGACGCAGACTAAAACCCTTCATCCAGTAAGTTAATGTTGGCTGGAGTTCAGTTGAATTTTTACCAGGGATTGTATTATTTAGTAGTAAATAAGGACGTTGATGAGGAGAGGTAATCCTAGGTACATAAGTCTGCCAATTTTGCAATCTCGTTTGACACCTTTCTATAACTTTATCAACATCTAGGAGGCAAATTACAGGTAATCTCTGTAACGAATCGCTTAATTGATAATTACCAGTTTTAATGAGCAGAAATGATTCAATTACTTCTTTGACTAATTGTTGAATCAGTACAGTAGCTTGTTCAGTATCTATATATCTTTGATTAACAAGCCATTGGATAGCTTGATAATCCTGTGGCTGAATAATATCAAGATTTTGATTTTCGTTGATTTGATTGTATAAGTCAGTTTCAAATAGCAAGCGTAACTGTACCCGGACTTCCACAGTTACTAGGGGTAATTGTTGACTCAGGCGACGCAGATGACGTTCTAATCTGTCAAAGGGTTCTACAGAATGGGTAGCATAACTAATTGTCCCATTTTCTACATAAATTGACCAAGTAACGAAGTTACTTACAGCTTGCAAACAAGTGGTGTCTAAACAACTCGATAGTTGTCTTAATAAATTCTGAGGACGTATTGCTGCAAACGTACCGAAATAATTCATATGAAGAAGAGGACATGGGACAGGTGACAGGTGACAGGTGACAGGTGATAGGGGATTGGGGACTGGGAGATAATTTGTAGAATTAAGTCTGTCTGAGTGCTTAATTAATAGTTGGTAAAATTGCGAACTCTATATTTGAGGGTAATATTTTTTTAACAAATTTGGCTTTTAAGTTCTCTTAATCACAACAGGTGTTTTTAAACATGGTAGTTAATATGATTTTGAATTTAATTTCTATATAGAAAAATAAAAATCCCACACAAAATCTTTAAAAATTTATGTAGGCAAATGCTAATTATTTATTATATTCTGTGTTTGCTCTATATAAATTTTGGTAGATGATTAATGTCTTCAATTAGAACCCTTCATCATATCTTTATTTCATCTACATCCTGATTAAGATTTCCTTAAATATGTAGAACTTGCGGTAAAAATGGTCTGTTTAATGAAGAGTGAACCAGCTACCATCAAACATCTACCTGTGGTCTTGTCGGCTGCGGCTGTGGAAAATATATACTTTGAAAAAAGGAACATAGAGCTTTGGACTATAACATAACACAAAACGTTATGAGTGATACATTAACACTAGATGAAGTAGTAGAGTTTGCGGAAAATCCAGAACCACGTTGTCCTTGTGTGTTGTTACTCGATACATCTGGTTCGATGCAAGGGGTGGCAATAGAAGCTCTCAACCAGGGCTTGCTGAGTTTGAAGGATGAATTAGTCAAAAATTCCATAGCAGCCAGACGGGTAGAAATTGCGATCGTTACCTTTGATAGTCATATTAATGTCGTACAAGATTTTGTCACAGCCGATCAATTTAACCCCCCCATTTTGACAGCGCAAGGATTAACCAGTATGGGTGCGGGCATTCATAAAGCCTTGGATATGGTGCAAGAGCGTAAATCTTTGTATCGTGCCAATGGTATTGCCTATTATCGCCCTTGGGTGTTTATGATTACAGATGGTGAGCCACAAGGTGAACTAGACCATTTAGTAGAACAAGCAGCAATCCGCCTGCAAGGAGATGAAACCAACAAACGCGTTGCCTTTTTTAGCGTGGGTGTAGAAAACGCGAATATGATGCGCCTCAATCAAATCGCTGTACGGACACCCTTAAAACTGAAAGGACTGAACTTTATTGAGATGTTTGTTTGGTTATCGACTAGTATGTCAGCAGTTTCCCATTCGCAGATAGATGAGCAAATCGCACTACCGCCCATTGGCTGGGGTTCTATCTAAAATAGCTTGCGGATTGCGGCTTGACACTTTCACAGCTAGCTGACAAAACAAATATATGAAAACATCAAAACAGAACCCTCATTGGCAGGTAGTCGCCGCCTCTGTCTGTGGTACAAGCCACGTCAAAAATAAGCAGCTGTGTCAGGATGCTCACCACTGGCAACTTTTGCCTGATAACGTGTTGATAGCAGCGGCCGCAGATGGCGCAGGTTCTGCCAGCCAGGGGAAAGTCGGCGCGATGGTAGCTGTAGAAACAGCCATAGAAAACCTATCGCTCAAAGATATAACTAGAGATTCCCTAGCTGATGATGAAACTGTGCAATTGTTGTTAACTGATGCCTTGCTAGCCGCTAAAAAAGCCGTGGAAGACGAAGCCGAGGCTTGCCAAAAACCGCCCCAGGATTTAGCAACTACCTTAATTATTGCGATCGCCTCACCCGAAATGGTAGCAGCCGCACAAATTGGTGACGGTTTAGCAGTGGCTAAGGATCACATGGGCAACTTACTAGCACTGACCATACCTAACAACGGCGAATATATCAACGAAACGACTTTTTTAACTTCACCAGGTGCTTTAGATACAGCGCAGATGAGACTATGGCGCGAAACCATAGTCAACATTGGACTCCTCACCGATGGACTACAAATGCTGGCTTTAAATATGGTTGTTGGTGAACCTCACAAACCCTTCTTTTTTCCTTTATTCGATTTTGTTGAAAAAGTAGAGGATAAAACAGAAGCGAAAGAACAGTTAGTCAGGTTTTTAGGTTCTGAGCGAATTACACAACGTACTGACGATGATTTGACGCTGATTTTAGCTGCCTTCAACCATTTGTGAGGCAAAGGGGGCAGGGTAGATTTTTCACCAGTCCCCAGTCCCCAATTCTCAATTCTCAATAAAACCCTTAACCGTGATTGCTCATGAAGGTACTACGTTATCTTCCCCAGGAAGAAATTTCCAGCCTCAGCGTCAGTTTAGGCCGTGGTGGTGAAGCCTGTATTTATGCCGTGCCATCCGCAGGCGATTTAGTAGCGAAGGTTTATCATAAACCTACAGTTGCTCATGCCCATAAACTACGGGCGATGCTTGCCAATCCACCAGAAAACCCAACGGCGAATTTGGGGCATATTTCCATTGCTTGGCCTCAAGAATTATTGTGGGGGACAGATGAAAATAAAGGCATTGTTGGCTTTTTAATGCCTCGCATTCGCGGAATGCGTCCCATTATCGATTTCTATAACCCCAAGACTCGCCGCCAACACTGTCCATTATTCAGCTATCAGTATCTTCTCCGCACAGCTCGCAATTTAGCGGCAGCTTTTGCATCTCTACATAATAGTGGTTACTGTGTGGGTGATGTTAACGAGTCTAATATCCTCGTCAGCGATACAGCCCTAGTCACCTTGGTAGATACAGATTCTTTCCAAGTGCGTGATCCAGAAAACGATGTGGTTTATCGTTGTCCGGTGGGTAAACCAGAGTTCACCCCACCAGAGTTACAGAATAAAATCTTTGCTCACCACGATCGCGATCTGAGTCATGATTTATTTGGTTTAGGGGTACTGATTTTTCAATTATTAATGGAAGGAACACATCCTTTCTCTGGCATTTATCAAGGTATTCCCGAACCACCGCCCTACGAAGTCAGAATTGCCGCCGGACATTTCACCTACAGTAAAAAGCGAAAAGTCCCCTATCTACCTACACCCATTGCACCACCTTGGGAAATCCTCCATCCCAGGTTACAAGAACTGTTTGTGCAGTGTTTTGAGGATGGACACTATGCCCGCCAACAGCGTCCCCATGCTCAAGCTTGGTTGTCTGCCCTCGCGGAAGCTGAAGACTCCCTAACTACTTGTAGTGTTCATCCCCAGCATCGCTATAGCAACCACCTACACAGCTGCCCTTGGTGTGAAAGGGCGGTACGCTTGGGTGGTAGAGATCCATTCCCTTCAGTACAGGCAATAGAAAAAAAGGAACATTTGCGTCCCCGCGTCACAACCAAAAAAAGACGCTACACTCAACCGACTCCACCGATTGGCTTACCCCTGCCAGTCATGCCTTTGTATCAAACAAACTGGCAGATACCCACCTCTAGCTTTGCACCTCAACGCCACCGACGCAGAAAAAGACTGTATCCGATAGTATGTTGTTTGTTGGGATTTGGGGCTTTGGGATATTTGGACGTGATGATGAAATTGACGCGTCCCTTGGTGTCTCAGAATAACTATGCCCAGCAAAGCTTCATGACAAAGCCAGCAACTAGTGACATTACCTTGAGTTTTGCTGATTATTACCAGCAAGGTCATGCTGCTTACCAAGTGCGAGACTATAAACAGGCAGTAGAAAAATTTACCGAAGCCATCCAACAAGAACCCAACAACGCTAAAGCCTATGTTAACCGAGGTAATGCCCGCTATAACCTGAAAGACTACGACGGCGCATTAATAGACTACAGTGCCGCTTTGCAACTAAATCCCCAAGAAACCAAAGCTTTTGTGAATCGGGGTAATGCTCGCTATATGCTGGCAGAATATAGCAACGACCCTGATAAAGAATATAAACTAGCGATCGCAGATTTTAACCAAGCCCTCAGTATTAACGAGAAAGAAGCTGAAGCCTATATCAGAAGGGGCATTGTCTACTCTCAGATAGCTAAATATAGCAGCGACACTCTCAAAGAATATCAAGAAGCGATCGCAGATTTTGATCAAGCACTTAAACTTAATGCGGCCAAATCCGAAGCTTATTTTCAGCGTGGTTCTGTCCGCTATCTCATCGCTCAATATAGTAGCGAGTCTCTGCAACAATACCAACAGGCGATCGTTGACTTTGACCAAGCATTAAAAATTAACGACAAACTCGCCAAAGTTTACCTAAAAAGGGGTATGGTTCGCTATGAACTTGTCCAACTAATGGATAATAAATCTAAACCAGATTATGTCCAAGCTGTTGAAGATTTAAAAATAGCTGCCCAACTTTCCTTAGAACAAGAAGATACAGAAGTTTATCAGCAAGCACTCAGTAGCATCTGTATCGTTGAAGAAAGCAAATGTAATGCTTTATTGCAAAGTTCTGTCATGTTGGGATATGCCAGCAACAATTAGGAATTGAGGATTGGGGACTGGGTATTGGTAATGCCTTCTATTCAAAGACTAGAAGACCAATTCACTCATCCTCAATTTTCAGAAACTGACAATTATTTTTTATAGAGTGTGTTGCGGCGACAACGCACCCTCAGACGTTTCCAGTGCGTTATAGACGTTAGTGGACTGTCTAGACTAAGAGGATGTTTGAAAAGTCCGAGAAGGTATAATTTGTCATTTTGAGCGGAGCGAAGAATCTAGGTTTCAGGCGCATACTGAGATATTTCACTTCGTTCAATATGACACAGAAAGACCCTTTTCAAACAAGCTCTAAGTAGAATAGGGTAAATAATTAAAGGTTTGTAGTAAGAACTTTAGTTCTCTCCGTTCCCTGCGGGACGCTCCGCGAACAAAAAAGGACTAAAGTCCTTACTACGAACTCAATCCTAGTTTTTTTACATTACTTAACATAGTTTGGTTTTTTCAAGTCGCGCCACTTATTCTAGCCTTACCACACCATTTTTAGTGGATATTTTATTTTTTGGCGGACTCAATCTCTGGTGCAATGTATAAGTTAAGAAAGTAGTAAATTTGTCTTTATAGATGCAATTTATCAAATCTCCAACTCAAAGATTATCTGAATTCTATTAAATTATGTCTTAATTCCGCTTGAATTTTTATTACTATATTTATTGTTGAATCGTATTTTAAAAAGACATAAATACCGGAGTTATTGCTAGGTAAAGTTTAATGGTGTTGCATGAAAACATTCATTAAATTTCTCTTTTGTCTGATTAATTTGTATTTATTAAGCTTTTACATATCTCAGACTTTTATTTACTATTTCTTTATTTAATTACCTCGAATAAAAGTTAGATTATGTACGGAGAAAGATACAAAATAAATGAATTTTTCTCCCATCCATGTGCATCCTCTTCATTCTGATAAATTTTCCATAATACTTGACCTGCACATCTCCGAGGTAATTGCATGAAAGCGGTAATTTTGGCCGGAGGGCTGGGTACACGCCTCAGTGAAGAAACCAGCATCAGACCCAAGCCAATGGTTGAGATTGGTGGTAAACCAATTCTCTGGCACATTATGAAAACTTATTCTTCCCACGGCATTAACGACTTTATTATTTGTTGTGGTTACAAAGGTTACATCATCAAAGAGTATTTTGCTAACTACTTCTTGCATATGTCTGATGTAACTTTTGATATGCGTTTTAATCAGATGAATGTTCATTCTGGTTATGCTGAACCTTGGCGTGTCACCCTAGTTAATACAGGTGATAACACTATGACAGGTGGACGCTTAAAGCGCGTTCGAGAACATCTTGGTAATGAAACTTTTTGCTTTACTTATGGCGATGGTGTCAGTAATGTTAATATTACCGAACTAATTAAGTTACACCAAGAACAAAAGACCCTAGCAACACTCACAGCCGTTCAACCAGCAGGTCGTTTTGGGGCAATTTCCCTAGGACAAGAACAAACTAAAATTACTAGTTTCCGAGAAAAGCAAGACGGTGATGGTGCTTGGATTAATGGTGGTTATTTCATATTAGAACCAGCCGTCATTGATTTTATTGCTGATGATGCTACAGCTTGGGAGAAAGAACCATTAGAAAAGTTAGCAGATTTAGACCAGCTATCTGCTTTTAAACATAATGGTTTTTGGCAACCAATGGATACATTAAGAGATAAAAATTACTTAGAAGAGCTATGGAAAAATAATCAAGCTCCTTGGAAAGTTTGGTAATACCGCAAAGGGAAATTCAAAATTCAAAAATAATTTAATTTTGAGGTTTTGATTTTCATCAAGTTATACTTTTTACCTATATGAGTAGAAAGGCACATACACAGAGAAGTAGACAAAAGTCAAAAGTGAGAGAAATTTTTACTTTTCCCTTTTTATTTCCTGAGCTGCCTTCTGCCTTATTTCAACATTAATGCAGTAATACCAATGTACGATTTTGCTATTGTCGGTGGGGGAATAGTGGGGCTATCTACGGGGATGGCTTTAGGTCAACGCTATCCCCACGCGCGGATTCTAGTGTTAGAAAAAGAAAGCCAATGGGCATTTCACCAAACTGGCAATAATAGTGGTGTGATTCACTCTGGAATTTACTACAAACCAGGGAGTTTCAAAGCAAAGTTTTGCCGTGATGGTAGAGACTCAATGGTGGCATTCTGTCAAGAACATGGCATTGAGCATGAGATTTGTGGCAAGGTAATTGTAGCTACAGATGAGCAAGAATTACCACGCCTAGAAAACCTCTATAAACGTGGTGTAGATAACGGCATTAAAGTCCAAAAAATTAGCCCCGAAGCAGTCAAAGAAATTGAACCTCATGTTAGTTGTGTAGGTGGAATTAAAGTTTTTTCAACTGGGATTGTTAATTACAAGCAAGTTTGTTTAAAGTACGCCGAATTAATTCAACAGCAGGGAGGAGAGTTACGGCTTAATACCAAAGTGCTGAAAATTGCCCCCAGTGGTGACAATCATGTACTGGAAACCAACCAAGGTAACTTTGAAACCCGTTTTGTCATTAATTGTGCCGGATTGCATAGCGATCGCATTGCTAAATTAGGTGGAGTCAACCCCAAAGCAAAAATCGTACCCTTCCGGGGCGAATATTACGAACTCACCCCAGAAAAACGGTATCTGGTGAAAACTCTGATTTACCCAGTTCCCAACCCCGATTTTCCTTTCTTGGGCGTTCACTTTACCAAAATGATTGATGGTAGCGTCCATGCAGGGCCGAACGCCGTTCTCAGCCTCAAACGTGAAGGCTACCACAAAACCGACTTCGACCTGAAAGACTTTGCTGAGGTGATGACTTACCCTGGTTTTTGGAGACTCGCCGCCAAACACGCCGATGAAGGTATCCAAGAAATCATTCGTTCCTTTAGTAAAGCGGCTTTTACCAGAAGTTTGCAAAAACTCATTCCCGAAGTACAAGAGTCGGATTTAGTTCCCACCCATGCAGGGGTACGCGCCCAAGCCTTAATGGATGACGGCAGACTAGTAGATGACTTTTTGATTGTACCTAGTCAAAATGCGATCCATGTTTGCAATGCACCCTCCCCGGCTGCCACCTCTTCCCTAGAAATTGGCAAAGCGATCGCCGCACAAGTTCCAGAGCGATCGCACTTAGAGAATGTAGTTATTGCATAGATAAGAAACAGGGGAAAGGCTGAAGGACAAAGGAAAAATTTTCCCCAGTCCCCAGTCCTCTGTCTCTAGTTATTTAATTGTGACTTTTGACTTTTGACTTTTGACTTGATTTGTCCCCAATATACAGAAATTGACACAAATGAAAATCTTAGTAACTGGAACAGAAGGCTATCTTGGTTGTTTATTACCCTCTTTGTTAGCCGGACGAGGACACGAAGTAATTGGTATAGATACTGGGTTTTATAAAGTTGGCTGGCTATACAATGGAACTGAAATCACAGCCAAAACCCTTAACAAAGATATTCGCAACATCACCCCTGAAGACTTAGAGGGTGTAGAAGCGATCGTCCACATGGCGGAACTCTCCAACGACCCCACAGGACAACTATCACCCAACATTACCTACGACATTAATCATTTAGGTTCTGTACGTCTGGCAAACCTAGCGAAAACAATGGGTGTGCGCCGCTTCGTCTATATGTCTTCTTGTAGTGTCTATGGAGTAGCTACCGAAGGTGATGTCACAGAAGCATCCCCTGTTAATCCCCAAACAGCCTACGCAGAGTGCAAAACTTTAGTAGAACGAGATGTCACACTCCTGGCTGATGACGACTTCTCTCCTACCTTCATGCGGAACGCCACAGCCTTTGGTGCTTCCCCCAGAATGCGCTTCGACATTGTGTTGAACAACTTGTCTGGCTTGGCTTGGACTACTAAAGAAATCAAAATGATCAGTGATGGTACACCTTGGCGGCCATTAGTTCACGCCTTGGATATTTGCAAAGCCATAGCTTGCGCCTTAGAAGCACCCCGCGATATTATTCACAACCAAATTTTTAACGTTGGTGATACAGCCAACAACTACCGCGTTAAAGAAATAGCCCAAATCATTGCTGATACCTTCCCCGGATGCAAATTATCCTTTGGTGATAACGGCGCAGATAACCGCAGTTATCGGGTATCCTTCGAGAAAATCAACACCATCTTACCTGGATTTAAGTGTGATTGGGACGCTCAACGCGGCGCGAGACAGCTATTCGATTTGTTCAGTCAAATTGATATGACTGAAGATACTTTCTTATTTAGAGGATTTACACGTTTAAAACAACTAGAGTATTTGATTCGTACTGAACAAATCGACCAAGATTTCTTCTGGAATATCAAGTAACTACCAATTCTGATTGTTTAAGGTCTTGATCCCTGATTTCTGGAGGCAATCAGGGATCTCACAACCCACAAAAATCAATCATTGTATGAGCAAATTGTTGACTATTGCCATTCCTACTTATAATCGGGCTGAGTTACTTGATAAACAGTTAACATGGCTAGCCAAAGCTATCAAAGGTTTTGAATCAGATTGTGAAATCTTAGTTTCTGATAATTGTTCTAGTGATAATACTGGAAACATCATCGAAAAATGGCAAAATCAGCTAAATAACATTACATTTAAAGCTAATAAGCATCCAGAGAATTTAGGCGTAATGAACAATATTATGTACTGCCTAAATTCAGCAGAAACTCAATATGTCTGGGCTATTAGTGATGATGACATTATTCAAGAGAGAGCCATCGCATATGTTATCAATAAGCTGAAACAACAGCATAAATTATCATTATTGTTTCTCAATTTTTCAGGACATAATAAAATCACTGGTCAACCAGTCTACCCTCCAACTATCATCGGTAATCGCTGGTTTGATGCTGACTGTGAAGATGGTTGTGCAGATGGTAAAGCAATTTTTGAACATTGTTTTGCTAAAAGCGTTGGGACAGTAATTTTCCTGGCGGCTAGTATCTATCGTACTGATTTAGTCAAACAAGCACTACAAAATTGGCCGGATGCTGCTAGTAATTGGATATCTTTAGCATATTTATCTGGTTATTGTGCAGCGCATGGTGATGTAATTGTCACTAAAGATAACTTTTTAGAATTCATTATTGGTGTGACTTATTGGAAAAAAGAATCAAAAGCTGCACTATTAATGCAATACAAACACATACCTGAAGTAATTTTAAAGCTGCAAAAATGTGGATATTCTCAGCATTTTTGCCGACAGATGCTTTTACGCATTTCTCAAAATGTGGATACTAAGGTATTTTTAAGTGCATTTAGAAAATGGCCTGTATCTGCTCTCAAAACAGTTATTCCATTGCTAGCTATAGTTGGTTTATCTGTTTTTGATATTATGGCTTTTCCAGAAGTGAGAGTTGTTGAAGCCAGTCAAGCATTTACGCAAGAAGTGCGAACTAATACTGACCACCCCTAAAGAGTCAGAACTAATGAAATGAACTAATAAACCAAATGTAGGTAAACTTCCTGTTGCAGAATTTATCTAGTGTAAATACTAAATGATTAGTCAAATAAGGTCAGAAGCCGGGTAAAAGTATAACCTTATTCAACAAGGTTTTACTGCCCACTATGGTAACAACACTCATTACTCATTACTCAATTTTTATTCCAGCCAACTATGATTTTTACAACTACAGAACTCAAAGACGCATTTATTATTGACTTAGAAGAAAAATCAGACAACCGAGGCTTTTTTGCTCGGACTTTTTGCGCCCAAGAATTTGCCGCCCACGGTTTAAAACCAGTAGTTTCTCAGTGTAACCTTTCTTATAACTATCAAAAAGGTACATTACGGGGGATGCACTATCAACTCAAACCCGCAGCCGAAACTAAATTAATTCGTTGTATTAAGGGTGCTATTTATGACGTAATTATTGATATGCGTCCTGAATCACCAACATTTTTATCGCACATTGGTGTAGAACTGACTTCAGATAATCACAGAGCTTTGTACGTACCAGAAATGTTTGCTCATGGTTATCAAGCTCTGACTGATGATGCAGAAATTGTCTATCAAGTAGGTGAATTTTACACACCTGGATACGAAAGAGGACTACGTTATAACGACCCATTTTTTAATATTGATTGGCCTTTAGAAGTCACAGTCATCTCTGAGAAAGATGCTAACTGGCCGTTATTAGAAAATATCCCTATTGGTAGCCCTGACCCAGTGGAAGTAGTTTGTTAAATAAAAGAAATTAACGGAGATTTTTAGATGATTATTATCGATCGCGCTTTACAAGCTCGTGCTGCTGCTGGTAATCCCGTAAGAGTGGGGATGATTGGTGCTGGTTTTATGGGTCGGGGAATTGCCAACCAAATCATCAATTCCGTTCCTGGGATGGAGTTGGTGGCAATTTCTAACCGTAGTATTGATTTAGCTCAACGAGCTTATACAGAAGCGGGTATTGAAGAAATCCATGTTGTTAATAGTGTAGGTGCATTAGAAACTGCGATCGCTCACGGTCAGTATGCCATTACCGAAGATGCTAAACTTATCTGTCAAGCGGAAGGCATCGATGCCATTATTGAAGTGACTGGTGCAGTGGAATTTGGCGCACATATTGTCATGGAAGCGATCGCTCATCGCAAACATATTATTATGATGAATGCCGAACTTGACGGCACTGTAGGCTCTATTATCAAAGTCTACGCTGATAAAGCCGGCGTGATTCTCTCCGCTTGTGATGGCGACCAGCCAGGGGTAGAGATGAATCTTTACCGCTTTGTGAAGAGTATTGGTCTGACTCCTCTATTGTGCGGTAACATCAAAGGCTTACAAGACCCCTACCGCAACCCCACCACCCAAGAAGGATTCGCCAAGCGTTGGGGACAAAAAGCCCACATGGTGACAAGCTTTGCCGATGGGACAAAGATATCATTCGAGCAGGCGATCGTTGCTAACGCCACAGGGATGAAAGTTGCTAAACGGGGAATGTTGGGCTATGACTACACAGGTCATGTGGATGAAATGACCAATATGTACGATGTCGAACAACTCAAAGAACTAGGTGGGATTGTCGATTATGTAGTCGGAGCAAAACCCGGCCCTGGGGTATTCGTCTTTGCAACCCATGACGATCCTAAACAACAGCACTATCTCAACCTCTACAAATTAGGTGAAGGCCCCCTCTATAGCTTCTACACCCCCTATCACCTCTGCCATTTTGAAGTTCCCCTCTCTGTAGCCCGTGCGGTGCTATTCCAAGATGCGGTGATGTCTCCTTTAGGTGAACCCATCGTAGACGTAGTGGCCACTGCAAAAATTGACCTCAAAGCTGGGGAAACTCTTGATGGCATCGGCTACTATATGACCTATGGACAATGTGAAAATTCCCCTATCGTCCAACAACAAAACCTTCTACCTATGGGTTTAGCAGAAGGCTGCCGCCTGAAACGAGATATTCCTAAAGATCAAGTCCTCACCTACGATGATGTAGAACTACCAGAAGGCAGACTTTGCGACCAACTCAGAGCCGAACAAAACAAATATTTTGCCCCAGAAAAAGTTTTGGCAACAGTTAGCTAGCATCTAGATTTAATTGGCAGTATTAAGTCCAAAAAATAGCCCCCCTTTGTACAAGGGGGGTTCAGGGCATCTTAATATCATTTTCTTTTCCAATAAATGTATTTTATTGGTGATTAATTAATAAGTTTAGAGAAACTATGAAAATCGCTCTAGTGCATGATTATTTAACCCAGCGTGGTGGAGCAGAGCGGGTCTTTGAATTGCTTTGTAAACGCTACCCAGAAGCAGATATTTTTACATCTTTATATGACCCACAAAAAACTATCGACGTTGGCGATCGCATAGTTAATACAACTTTTTTGCAAAAAATTCCTGGTGCAACCAAATATTTTCGCTTAATAGCCCCTTTATATTTTCCAGCCTTTCGGGCGTTAGATTTACAAGACTACGATTTAATTATTAGTAGTAGTACCAGTTTCGCTAAAGCAGTTAGAAAACGGCAAGATGCAAAACACGTTTGCTTTTGTCATAACGTCACCCGCTTTTTATGGGATACAGAAACTTATTTACGAGAGTATAGTGATTATCGCTATTTTGCTCCATTAATTACAAAAGTATTCCAATTAATGAGAGATGTAGACCTGAAATATGCTCAAGAACCTGATATCTACATTGCCAATTCCAGCACTGTGGCTCGCCGGATTGAAAAGATTTATGGTAAACCAGCAATGATGGTTAACTATCCCATTGATACCAGTAACTTTGTTTTTTCTGATACCAAAGATGAATACTATTTAGCATCAGCACGAATGATTAGTTATAAGCGACTCGATGTTATAGTTGAGGCATTTAACTGGTTAGGATGGCCGCTATTAATCTCAGGTGATGGGCCAGAAAGAGAACGATTAGAAGCTAAAGCATTAGATAACATTAAATTTTTAGGTCATGTGAGTGACAGTCAACGTAAAGACTTATTTTCTAGAGCAAAATCTGTCATAGTTGCCGCCCTAGAAGATTATGGTTTAGTGCCGGTAGAGTCTAATGCTAGTGGTACACCAGTCATTGCTTATGGTGCAGGTGGTGTATTAGACACCCAAATACATGGGGAAACTGGAGTCTTCTTTAAAAGACAAACTCCCGAATCATTACAAACTGCGTTAATAGAGTCCGGAGGAATCTCCTGGAATTATGAAAATATCCGTAATCATGCCGTGAATAATTTTTCAGAACAAGTTTTCTTTAGCAAAGTTGAACGAATTATTGCCCAAGTTCAGTACGGAGTAATGAGTGCTGAGTGCTGAGTAATGAGTAATGAGTTTTGAGTAATGAGTAATGAGTAATGAGTTTTGAGTTTTGAGTAATGAATGAGTGTACTCTTACTCGGTACTAATGCACTTCCTACAAACCCAGTTTTGAAACTAGGCGGCCTTTCAACTCAGCACTCAGCACTCAGCACTCATCACTCACAAGTAGTTGGTGTAGCGTCTCACAGATAAGGATAGTAAACGTGGTTCAAACTAGTCTCAGTACCAATATAGTCAATTCCGCTAATGACACAGAACCAAGTTATGGACAGATTATTGCTGTATTTATTCGCAGATTTCCTTGGTTCTTAGGAGCATTTGTCACCACCATTGCTCTAGCGGCTGTCATCACTTCTAGAACCAAGCCAACCTACAGAAGTAGTATGCAGCTATTGGTAGAACCAAACTATCAAGGTAAAAAAGATGGAACTAAAGCTGACAATCTATTTCTCGAACCTGATGTGCAGATAGATACTGCCACTCAACTTAACCTGATGCAAAGTTCAGGGTTGATTCAAAAAGCAGTTGATAAACTCAAATCTGAATATCCAGATATTAGCATTGCTGAGATTAAAAGTGCTTTAGCCTTAGAGCAACTCAGAGCTAAAGACGATAATGTGGCTACAAAAATTTTCCAAGTAGACTATACAGACGAAGACCCAGAAAAGACTCAAAAAGTATTAACTGCTATTCGTCAAGTGTATGTGCAATATAACAAAGAACAGCAGGATTTTCGCCTCAAAAAAGGGTTGCAAGTTGTTAGAGAACAGTTGAGTAAAGCCAGCGAAGAAGTTAATGCAGCTGAAACTAACTTACAAAGATTTCGCAGAAATCAAAACTTAATTGACCCAGAGGCACAAGCAAAAGCTCTAGAAGATAGTTTAAACAATATTGAGCAAGAACGTCGCACTACTCGTTCTCAGTATCAAGAGGCTGTGGCCAAGCAAAAATCTTTGGAAGAACAACTTAATCGTTCTCCTAGAAATGCTTTAGTAGCTTCTCGTCTGAGTCAGTCTACTCGCTACCAAGGCTTACTCAACGAAATTCAAAAAACTGAACTGTTGTTGGCTCAAGAACGCTTACGTTTTACAGATGAGACTCCTAGCGTGCAGAAGCTGAAAGAACAACTGCAAAGCCAAAAAGAATTATTGCAACAGGAAGTAGGCAGAACATTAGGTGTTAGGTCTGCTAGTGCTTTTAATTCTGGAGAACCGCTTCTAGAACAGGGACAGTTTGGTGACATTGACCTGAACCTTGCTAGTCAACTAGTAGATACCCAGACAACTATAGTTTCTTTAACTGCCCGTGACCAAACTTTGGCACAGAAAGAAAATCAGATACGTCTGGAAATTAGACGCTTTCCGCCTCTATTGGCTTATTACAATCGGATTAAACCACAGTTACAATTTAGCCGGGAAAGGTTAGAGCAGTTGTTGCGGGCAGAACAACAACTACGGCAAGAACTAGCCAAGGGTGGTTTTAACTGGGAAGTTGTAGAAGACCCCCAAGTAGGCATGAAGTTGGGGCCAAACCTGAAGCAAAATCTCTTGCTAGGTGCAGTAGTTGGACTAATGTTAGGAGGCATCGCTGCCTTTATTCGAGAAGCATCTGATGATTCTGTTCATACTACGGCTGAGTTAGAGAAACAGGCTGCTTTGCCTTTGTTGGGAACTACGCCTAAACTACCCCCTGCTAGAACCAGAGAATCTATCATTAAATTACCTTTTGGTAAGCCAGAAATACCTGCACCTTGGACTGTTGAGGTTTTACAATCTCCTCCCCGTTGGGAATCATTGGATCTGATTTACAAAAATATCGAACTTTTAAATTCTGTCACTAGCTTAAAGTCTTTGATGATTTCCTCCCCTATGATGGATGAGGGTAAATCAGGTTTTGCGTTGGGTTTAGCGATGAGTGCAGCGCGGTTACACAAACGGGTACTGCTAATTGATGCTAACTTACGCCATCCCAGTTTGCATGAACAGCTAAATCTGCCCAATGAGCAAGGACTTTCTACCCTATTGGCTAGTGAAATCACCTTACCTCATCAGATTGGCACTCATTCTCTTGGCTCAACCTATATCGATATTTTGACTGCTGGTCCTAAACCTGCTGACCCCGCAAATCTTTTGAGTTCACCCCGGATGATGGAATTGATGAACGCATTTGAGGAGAACTATGATTTGGTAATTATCGATGCGTCACCTGTTCTGGGTTTAGTAGATGCGATGCTTACCGCTTCTTCTTGTCGGAGTGTGGTGTTGGTAGCCAGTATGGGTAAGGTCACGCGCACCCAAATTGCTGAAGCTACAGCTATGTTGACTAGGTTAAACCTCATTGGGATTGTCGCTAATGGGGTAGCTAACTCTGGTAGTACGTATGTACAGTACGCCAAAGAATATCGATTTGCACTGCAACAAGCGGTGGAGAAGTAGGGGAGTTACATCAGTTAACTGTTAACTGATGATGCCCATTAATAGTTTTGCTAGTGCGATCGCCTATTCATGGGTGCGATCGCACATATTTTTTGTTTGGGTATTGATATAAATCAAAACGAAATTACTAAAATACAGTCATATAATTTTTAGCCTTTTATGTTAATAAAACATTTCCCAAATTGACTGTTTTATTTGTAATAATTAAACTTTTTTAGTGTTAAAAATAAATCTATTTTAACTACTCAATCATTAGGTATATTTATATCAGCTTTATATTTAGCTGAAAAAATACTATCTATTTAAAGAATAAATAAAGAATTAGCCTAGATATATAGTCATTTCCACAGAGTCTTATATCCTAGAAATTGAAATTGATATCAGGTGGCTCAAAGGTGATAGTGCAATAGCTTTCTTAGATTTATTAAACCAAGTAGATAGACCTAATTAAACACAATTACAAAGTTATGAAGGTCGTAATGGGGTAAATTACCTCTACATCTCCCCAACATCCCTTATTTGTATGAGAGAAATCTAAATTTACCAGTGAACTTTCTAATTATGTTTACTACTAACATAAGTAGCTCGTTATCAAGTCATAACTGGTAGTTAGCAACTTGGGTGACTACCTATCTACTTAAAATCTAGGTTGTTTGTACATCTCAAACCCAGCAGAATTACTAAACTGAGATACTTACTGTTCATTTAATTTAAACCAGGATATTTTTACACGCAAGTATCTACAGCTTTGAGCAAAACACCAAATTACCATCGAAGTCTTTGGCATTGATAGCCTTTGATATTAGCTCAGTGATTTAATTTGTATAAATCCAAAGACATATGACAAGCACAATAGTTCCAACTTTTGATCATTACTATCCTGTAAACCCACAACAACAAGAGCCTCGTTCTTCACAATACACGCTTCAATGGCGGCGAGGTCAACTGTTGGTAAAGTCTTTCAGCAAATTACCACAGCCATATTTTCCCTCTCTCAATAATCAGCAATTATTAATAGAGTGTTTAAAACATTCACCAGTCGATTTGGTAAGTATAGATGCCAAACTTGGTAAAACTGTGTTAAGTTTCTGGGCTGAGTCTTGTGAACAAGCTCATAAACCCATATTTCTCCGCATATCCTCTGGCTCTAAATTATTCAAACGAGGTAGCCAAGGTGCAATGTGGTTGCAATTAATAGACAGAGTAATTGCTGGCGTATTGCTGCTGTTTTTGAGTCCAATCATGGCAGTATTAATGATACTCACGCAGGTTTACTCACCAGAGTCACTATTTACTCGTGAATGGCGTGTGGGAGAGAAAGGCAAATTATTTCGTGCAATCAAATTTTCCATCCCGACTCAGGAGAATAGCAAAGCTTTTGGGCTTTGGCTGCGTAAATCTGGTTTAGAACATCTACCAAAATTATGGAATGTACTGCGGGGTGAAATGAGTTTGATAGGAACGCGTTGTTGGACTTTGGAAGAGGTCATAACTCTAACAGTAATTACCAAGTCATGGGAAATGGAGACAGAATCCCAGATATTACAACTAGATAGCCAAACTCTTTAAAAGTTATCAGTTGCATTCAGTAATTCGGCGCAAATCGATCGAACTATGTTCAGTAATGTAACATTATTGTAATCGATTTCGTAGTAAGGACTTTAGTCCTTACTACAGAACTTTAATTATTTACAAAGACTTACTTATCTCAGTGAATAACTCGGTTATTTTTGTGTTTATCGTCTGATACTTTATCGCATCTTTAAATATACAAGTTTTCTTGAGAATACGTCTAGTAATTGGTAAATCTTACTGTTGCAATTAATTACGGCAGAAATTAGTTAACTAGTACAGGCTGTACATATAGCGTTTCCTACATCAGTTAGGTGAAAGCAGACAAATTTGGGTATCAGCAGACAAAGAAACGCTATATAGCAAAATTATTTTTAGAAAATACTCATGATTTTGAAAATACCTAAACCACTCGGAAATCTATTGAAGGCTACTAGCTTGTGGAAAGATAATTATTTAATTTTGCAAGAGTTAAAAAAGTTTCGCAAAATAGCAATTTTAGCCGTGATATTTTCTGTGCTAGCGGCGGCGTTTGAAGGTGTGAGTATCGGATTTTTACTTTCGTTTTTACAAAGTTTAACTAGCCCTGATACTCCACCAGTCAAGACTGGTATAGAATGGTTTGATATTTTAGTATTGGGTGCTAAAGAAGCGCAAATTAATCGCTTATATCGGATATCCTTCCTAATTTTATTCAGCACTTGGTTACGAGCAGCCTTTAATTATTTTAGCCAAGTATATACAGAATTAGCACAATTACATCTTGGCGATCGCCTGCGAAAGAGTATTTTTGAGCAACTGCAAGCTATGCAGTTGAGTTACTTTGCTAAAACTCGCTCTGGTGAACTAGTTAACACCATTACCACAGAAATTGAAAGAGTCAAGCAAGCTTTTGGCGGTTCAGCATTTTTATTCACTAGGGGGTTGACAGTCATTGTTTATTTAATCTCAATGTTTGTCATGTCCTGGCAGTTAACAATACTTTCGATTTTGTTATTTTCATTGTTAGCAGTTGGCTTATCTAATTTGAATGCCAGAGTCAGAGAAAGCAGTTTTGGGTTGTCAGTAGCCAATGGTAATTTTACATCCTCAGCCGTAGAATTTATTAATGGGATTCGTACAGTCCATGCCTTTGGCACACAAGATTTTGAGCGCGATCGCTACAACAAAGCCAGCAACCAAGTCCTCAGTTCTGCGACTAAAGTTATCGTCACCTGGACACTAGTTAGACCAATAGCTGAAGCTATAGCTACCACTGTTTTAGTCGTGATGATTATCCTAGCTTTTACTATGTTTGTAGCTCAAGGTAAGCTGCAAATTTCATCTCTATTAACCTTTTTCTTTGTATTGTTCCGACTTGTGCCATTTATTCAAGACATTAATGGTACGAGAGCATTTTTAAGCAGCTTGCAAGGTTCTGCTGATACTATCCAAAGCCTCTTGAGAACTGATGATAAGCCTTACTTTAAAAATGGCAAAATCAAATTTCATTCCTTAAAGCGATCAATAGATTTAGTATCTGTAGATTTTGGTTATAGTGCCGATAATTTCATATTGCATAACGTTACTCTGAGTATTGAAAAGGGTAAAACTACAGCTTTAGTCGGTTCATCTGGTGCTGGTAAAACAACATTAGCTGATTTGATTCCTCGCTTTCATGATGCGACCGAAGGTTATATTTATTTAGATGATATTGATATCAAGAAATTTGATATTAATTCCCTCCGGCGCAAAATAGCTGTTGTCAGCCAAGACACATTTATTTTTAACAATTCTGTTTGGAATAATATCAGCTATGGTTCACCAGAAGCTACTCCAGAGCAAATTAAAGAAGCAGCAAGCCTAGCTAACGCCTTAGAATTTATTTTAGAAATGCCCGAAGGATTTGACACCCAACTAGGAGATAGAGGTGTACGCTTATCTGGAGGACAAAGACAACGATTAGCAATTGCGCGGGCTTTATTACGTAACCCAGAAATTTTGATTCTAGATGAAGCAACAAGTGCCTTAGATTCTGTTTCTGAACGCTTAATTCAAGAGTCTTTAGAAAAGCTGTCTGTGGGTAAAACAGTAATTACGATCGCTCACCGATTATCCACCATTGCCAAGGCAGATAAAGTAGTCGTCCTAGAACAAGGACGCATCATAGAACAAGGTGGCTACCAAGAATTATTGGAAATCAAAGGTAAGCTGTGGAAATATCATCAAATGCAACATGAATCAGGTCATTTAGGCTAATTATGAACCACAATCGACTAGATTTTTTCTGAAATGTCCCTCTCAAGTAAGTACCATAAATAACCCAATGACTTTTGTAACTCCTGAATTAGATCACAATCCCTTAGTTGTAGTGTGTGGGGCAGATAACAACTACGCTATGCCCCTGGCTGTAACACTCTACTCTGCGCTGGTAAATCTAGAAAAGGGGTGTACACTCTACCTTTACATCATTGACGGCGGTATTACTGATCAGAGTAAGCAACGCATTCAGCGAGTGCTTAACGTTGAACACATTGATTTACACCTTCAGTGGATTTCTCCCAGTAATTTGACATCACTGAGTCATATCAAAACACCTGATTGGGTATCAGTCGCTACCTATCTGAGATTACTAATTCCCGATATCCTACCAGAGATATTTAAAAAAGCTATTTACTTAGATAGTGATTTATTGGTCAAGGGAAACCTAAAAAACTTGTGGAATCAGGAAATAGCTAACTATGCTTTACTTGCTTGTACTGATCTTGTGATTCCATGTGTATCTTCAAGCTTAGGCATTATTAATTACAAAGAATTAGGGCTAACGCCTGATACACCTTATTTCAACGCTGGAGTCTTGGTAATGAATTTACCAAAATGGAGAGAGGAAGAGATTAGTGAAAAAGTATGGCACTACTTCAGCGAAAATGCAGACTACGTGAGGATGGGAGATCAAGAGGGACTAAACGCTGTTCTTGCTAATAAATGGGGAAAGCTTAATCCTAAGTGGAATGTTATATCACATATTCTGTGTTATGAAAGCTGGAAAGAATCACCCTTTAAGGAAGAGATTCGTCATATCAAAGATGAACTCATCCACAAACCTGATATCGTTCATTTTGCTGGCGTAGCTAAACCTTGGAAGATAGGATGTGACCATCCAGCACAATTGCAGTGGATTGACCATCTCCAAGCCAGTGGATGGTTTCAAACTACAGAAAGTATTATCTGGTTTAGCAAATGGTTTCTGCGATATTACTCCTGGCAACTGAAAGTCTTAATTAGGAAATTGATATTTGCCCTAGGATTAGGAAAATTCTGGGAATCATTAAGGGCTTATGTACTACAGACTTAATTTGTTTGGTTCATCTGTTAAGAAATACAGGTGATAGGTGACAGGTGACAGGTGACAGGGAAAGAGTGTTTTTTTCATTTTTTGCTAGTTGGTGGCTGATATTTTGCAACATTCTTAATAATCGTCAGGTGGCAATAACAACGAAGTAGAAGTAAGGGCTTTAGCTAATTTTCAGCATTGCCCACCTGACAAAATTTACTACTCAGCACTGTTTTTTAGAAGTTATTTAGCTATTACATCTCTCGGAAGAAATTATTATGAAAGTCTCCGTTATTATTTCTAACTATAACTACGCTCGCTATCTCTCTAGAGCAATCAACTCTGTTCTATCTCAAACCTATTCAGATATTGAGCTAGTGATAGTAGATGATGGTTCTTCAGACGATAGTCGTGATGTCATCACCCAAATTCAAGCACAAGCTCCAGATAAAATCAAAGCTATCTTCCAAGCGAATCAAGGACAAGGAGGTGCTTTTAATGCTGGTTTTGAGGCTGCTAGTGGAGAGATTATTGCCTTTTTAGATGCCGATGATGTTTGGCAACCTCATAAAATTCAACGGATTGTTGAGGTGTTTAATACATCAGATGTAGTTGGTGTGATGCACCATTTGGAGATAATTGATGGCGATGACAATACAATCAATAATGCTTCTACCCAAGGGGCAAAACTGAGTGAGGATTTAGCCTCAGTCATATTAAATACAGGAAATGCTTGGTGCTTTCCTCCTACATCTGGACTAGCCTATCGCCGTGAAGCGTTACAAAAAGTTTTTCCTATCGACCCTGTTAAATGGCGGATTTGGGCAGATGGTTGCATTATTTACTGCACAGCTTTCTTAGGCAAGATTAAAACATTACATGAAAATTTAGGGAGTTATCGCATACATGGTGCAAACAATCACATCACCAAAGGTGCTGTAACTAATGAACAAGAAGCCAAATCCCAGGTAGGGATTGAGATGACCAACCAATATATTAACGACTTTTTAGTACGTATTAGTTATCCCGGAAGAGTTGACTTATCTCGCAACCTCCAGTATCGACGCACCAAGTATTATCAGCAATCTAAATGGGATAGTAACGAGGTGTGGTCAATCTCACGGTTGATATTAGGTTGGCCTTTTTACACCGGACAAGAGCGAGTATATTACCTAGCTCGGTTTTTATTTAAAAGTGCAAAGTTTTTGGCTCGTCCAACTGTTCATACGGAAAGCACAACAATTTAGTAGTAAGTCTGATTATTAGTGATGAAGATTATGAGTCAAGCAAATCCTTATCGTCCAACAATCGCACCACTTGCAGAAGGAGTTACACGCCCACTCTGGTCTGTGATGATTCCTACTTACAATTGTGCAGAATATCTGCGTGAAACTTTAGCTAGCGTGTTGGCTCAAGATCCAGGCTCTGATGTTATGCAAATTGCAGTGGTTGATAATTGCTCCACAGAAGATGATCCAGCCGCAGTCGTTGCGGAACTGGGTAAGGGTCGCGTTGAGTTTTATCGACAACCACAAAATGTTGGTCTAATTAACAACTCTCATACCTGTTTTGAATTAGCACGCGGTCATTTGATTCATCTTCTCCATAGTGATGATTGTGTGTGTGATGGTTTTTACCAAAAGCTGGAGGGAGTTTTTAGCGAAAATCCACAAATTGGTGCTGCTTTTTGCCGCAGTATTTATATTGATGAGCATAGCAATTGGCAAGGATTTTCTACTTTAGAACTGCCAGAAAGTGGTGTGTTACCTAATAATTGGGTGGAGCGAATTGCCGAGCTTTGCTGTATTTCAGTCCCATCAGTTGCAGTAGTCCGCCGTGAAGTGTATGAACATCTGGGGGGATTTGACAAACGCTGTGGCTTGAGTGGTGATTGGGAGATGTGGGTGAGAATTTTTCATAACTACCCGATGTGGTTTGAAGTTCAACCTTTAGCTATGTGGCGTAGACACTTTTTGTCTGCTACGCGAGTTAATGCTAAAAGTAAACGCTTCATTCAAGAAACCTTTGATACTGTAGAAACGATTTTTACATCTTATTTACCCAAAGCTATCAATGGCAAAATTCACAAAAAAGCCAAGCTCAATTGTGCATTTTTATCTTTAGATTTAGCGAAAGCCTTGTTAGCTCAAGATGAAATGTCTGAAGCGATCGCGCAAATTAAAACAGCACTCAAGTATAGTTTTTCTTTCCCTGTGATGAGAGCGGTGGGTAGAATCATCCTCTGGGATGGGACGCGATCGCTATTAAAAAGATTAACTGGTACTCCAAGACATAAAACAAAAGCTACTTCCGAAGCTTTCAGCTATCTGAAATCGTCTTAGAGAAACACTTATAAGACTTACGTAATAGTTCTAATTTAACTTAGTCACAAAGGTCACTAAACAATGCGAGTATCTGTTTGCATCACAACGAGAAATCGCCCTCAATACTTAGAAAATTGCCTGCGATCGCTATGGGATTCTGATACTAAGCCTCACTCAGTAGTTGTATCAGATGATTCACCTGATTTAGAAGTACAAGAGCGCAATTATCAGATTGTTCAACAATATCCTCACATCACCTATCTGACCGGCCCCCGAATTGGTGTTTGTGCTAACCGTAACAATGCTGTAAATGCCATTCTTAGCTCTGAAACTGACTTCGTAGCTTTTATTGATGATGATATTTGTGTAGAACCAGACTTTATTACGCGTGCGATCGCGCAATACACAGAAATATCTCCAGAACAGAGAAATTCTACCATCCTGTCGGGCATCAGTCACAGTCCTGAAGGATGTGTAATGGCTTCTGGCAAGTTGTCTTTTCGAGGCTATTTCTGTGCTAGTGACATACCTGAAACAGTAGCAATTCATGCCACTATTTTCCCTCGTCAGTTTTTTGACCAAGAACAGTGGGATGAAAATATCTTTTTTGGCTACGAAGATGCAGAATTATGTTTACGGGCTTTGAAGCGGGAATACAAGATTTTACACTGCCCAGAATTACGAGTGCTGAATACTGGGGACAACGGTAAAAGTTCTTTGATGGTGTCGGACATCGGCACTTTAACTTACTACGAAATTTCTATAGAAGCAGCTAGGCTCTACGTCGGCATTAAACGCTATAAAAATTTATTTCCTAATTTGTTAAAGCTAGCGGTTTTTTGTTTCGTATATTTCTTGCATATGACCGTATATCTATGGAGACGCAGCTCACTGCAAGCCTGGCCAGAAATTATCCGTCGTTCCCATGTTGAAAGGTTATGGCAGTCGTCTCAATTGAAGTGGGGATGAGGGGAATAGCCCTCTTTTATCACTTTCGGGAGAGAATAATCTGGAATGCTTACAGCATAAGACTTTTACCAAAAACCATGATTTCAACCATTGTGTTAGAAAATAAACGCTCAAATGCCCGTTCTATCTACAGTTCAAGATTTGGCTTTGATTTTTATTTTCCCAGAGTAACAAAAGAGGGATAGAGGAGCAGGGAGCAGCGGGCAGGGAGCAGAGGAGATTTTATCCCAGTCCCCAATCCCCAATCCCCAGTCCTTTTATAACAGGATATTTAATTGTGAAACTATGTATTGTTACGCACAATGTAATTAAAGGTGATGGTCAGGGACGGGTCAACTATGAGATTGCTTTAGAAGCAATTCGTCGTGGTCATCACGTTACTTTATTAGCTAGTCAGGTAGCTTTAGAACTAGAGCAGAGTGACCAAGTTAATTGGGTTGCTATTCCGGTGAAAGGATTGCCAACGGAATTACTCCGCAATATCATTTTTGCTATTTTTAGTACAAATTGGTTGCGTAAACATCGCGCTGAGATTGATTTAGTCAAAATTAATGGTGCAATTACTCATGCTCCTGGTGATGTAAATGCAGCGCATTTTGTCCATAGTTCTTGGTTAAAATTCTCCTCTAGTAAGGCGGCACCGAAGTCACGCCGAGTTTTATATAACTTTTACCAGTGGTTGTACACAGCTTTAAACGCACGTTGGGAAAAAAAGGCTTTTCGTCAGGCACGGGTTGTGGTGGCGGTTTCTAATAAAGTGGCAAAGGATTTGCAAGCTATTGGCGTATCACCGCAGAGTATTCAGGTGATTGTTAATGGTGTGGATTTGCAGGAATTTTCACCAGGAAATAGCGATCGCCTGCAATGGGATTTACCTGAAGGAGTCCCCCTAGCATTGTTTGCAGGGGATATTCGACTCTCTCGCAAGAATTTAGATACAGTCCTCAAAGCCTTAGTACAAGTTCCTGATTTACATCTAGCGGTAGCGGGAATTACGGAAGGTAGCCCATATCTTCAGTTAGCGGAATCTTTGGGATTAAAAGAGCGCGTGCATTTTCTAGGACTGCGCCGTGATGTTCCCGACCTGATGAAAGCAGTAGATTTTGTCGTGTTTCCTTCACGATATGAGCCTTTTGGCTTGGTAGTGATTGAAGCGATGGCTTCCGGTTTACCTGTGATTACCGCTAGTAGTACAGGTGCAGCCGATTTAGTAAAACCTGAAGCTGGGATAGTTTTGGCAGACTCAGATGATGTGGAAGGTTTAGCCAAAGCTATGTTTTCTTTGTCGAGCGATCGCCATTTAAGACAAACAATGGGTGAATCGGCTAGAGCGATCGCCACACAACATAGTTGGACAAGAATGGCACAGTGCTATGTGGATTTATTTGAGGAGTTAAAGAACTGATGAAAATCACAGTAATCGTTCCCACTTACCGCCGTACCCAAGACCTAGCACGCTGTTTTGCAGCACTACAAAAGCAAGCGCGGCCAGTTGATGAGGTAGTAATAGTAGTCCGTGATTCCGACTTTGAAACTTGGCAGTTCCTCACCAGCTTTGACCCGCAACTTTTGCCATTACGCGCTACCACAGTCAGCATTCCGGGCGTAGTAGCAGCAATGAATGCTGGTTTGGATGTTGCCCAAGGAGATATTATCGCCTTTACCGATGATGATGCTGCTCCCCACAGTAATTGGTTAGCACATATTGAAGCCCATTTTCTCGCAGACGATCGCATCGCTGGAGTGGGTGGACGCGATTGGGTATATCATGGCAAAAACTTAGAAGATGGAGTTTGCCCAGTCGTCGGTCAAGTGCATTGGTTTGGGCGCATCATTGGTAATCACCATATAGGTATAGGTGCGCCGCGTGAGGTGGATGTCCTCAAGGGAGTCAACATGAGCTTTCGCCGCGCCGCTATTCAACAACTGCATTTTGATCGGCGGATGCTTGGTACAGGCGCACAGGTTCACTTTGAGGTAGCTTTTTGTCTCTCCCTCAAGCGGGCTGGTTGGAAACTCATCTACGATCCCCAGGTGGGAGTCAATCATTATCCAGCGCAACGATTTGATGAAGATCAACGCCACCAATTCAATCCCATTGCTGTAGTTAATGCTGTACACAACGAAACTTTAGCATTGCTAGAACACTTGTCGCCCTCTCAAAAATTAGTATTTTTGTTCTGGGCAACATTCGTCGGCACAAGGGACGCTATGGGTTTTATCCAATGGTTACGCTTTCTCCCCAGTGAAGGCCTGTTAGCAGGACAAAAATTACTAGCCTCTTGGCGCGGTCGTTGGCAAGCTTGGCAGACTTGGCAAGGGTGAGAAGACAGAGAGTAGGGGGCAGGGAGACAGTAACTAATGTCCAATGCCCAATTACGAATTACGAATTATTTGGAGATTTTCAGTGGTTCAGATACATACGCTTCCCAATAGTCCACCGAAACAAAACTTGAGTTTTGGAAAGCAACCGCCGTTAGCTTGGGCGGCTATACTATTCCTCGTGCTGTTTTCAGCAGTGTGCATTTTCGGAGGTGCGGCTGGCATTCTGCGGACAGCTTATGTGATTATTTCCTTCGCTATTGGTATTTTCCTATATGTGCGATACCCCTTACTTTACACAGGTTTTACCTGGTGGATTTGGTTTGTAACGCCGTTTGTGACTCGTTTAGTTGATTATAAGAGTGGTTGGGACCCTACGCGTTTTATGCTAGTGTCGCAATACTTGGTGACATTATTAACATTACATACTTTTTTAAAAGAACTGCCGAAGTCACTGCGCCAAGGCAGTTTACCCTTTGTTTTAGCATTCCTAGGGGTGTTTTATGGCTTTCTCGTAGGCATAATTAAAACATCACCCTTTACTGCGGCGCGGGGACTTCTAGATTGGTTAACTCCTATTACTTTTGGTTTTTACCTATTTATCCACTGGCGAGATTATCCCCTCTACCGTCGTACCATTGAGCGTACTTTCCTCTGGGGAGTTTTGGTGACAGGAATCTATGGAATTTACCAGTTTTTAGTTGCTCCTGAGTGGGATGTATTCTGGCTAGTAAATACAAAATTGACTAGCATGGGTGATCCTGAACCGTTGAAACTACGCATCTGGAGTACGATGGCTTCCCCTGCACCCTATGCAGCTATGATGATGGCCGGGTCACTATTATTATTTAGTAATAAAACATTTCTTCGGATTCCGGCTTCTGCGATCGCTTACTTGGCTTTCTTGCTCACAACAGTCCGGACATTATGGGGCGGATGGTTTATAGCATTTATTACTTTTATCACTTCATTAAAGGCACACCTGCAAATGCGCCTTTTTATCACTATTTTGCTCATGGCAATTTGTATAATTCCACTAACGCAAATAGAACAATTCTCTGAGACGATCTCTGATCGGTTTGAAACGTTTTCTCAGTTGGAGAAAGATGACAGTGCTAAAGTAAGACAAAAAATATATGAAGATGGTCTTAATAGTGCTTTAACTAATGGTTTAGGTAACGGTGTAGGTAATACTTTTATTGTTAATAAAAAAGGTATCTTAGAACCGATTGTAATTGACAGTGGCATTCTGGATATGTTCTTTACATTAGGTTGGTTTGGAGGTGTCTTTTATTTAGTAGCAATATTTATGGCGTTTGCAAAATCGTTTCAATATTCTGAATACCGTTTTGATACTTTTATGGCTGCTTCTAGAGCTATTAGCCTCGGTATGTTGTCAACACTATTAGGCAATAGTGGGATGTTGGGAATGCCTGGTATGGTGCTTTGGGGTTTTATAGCTCTGGCTATGGCAGGGCATAAATATCATGTACGTTCACGAATCGATTAGGGACTGGGGACGAATGAAAAAGCAGGGGAGCAGGGAGCAAGGGAGCGGGGAAAAAATCACCTGCCTCTTATCAAGTGTGTAGTAGTCTATCAAGTTAGTTTTGAGGGTTCGTAGTAAGGACTTTAGTCCTGATTTTTCTAAGGACTAAAGTCCTTACTACGAACTTGCTTATGCCTCAATTCACATTTGATGACCTAGTAGAGACGTAGCAATGCTATGTCTCTCTACAACATTATTTTTCACCAGATATCTAGTATAGTTAATTGCTTTTTCAAGACGCGATAAATCGCGTCTCTACATGAGGGTTTTGTGCCTCGATTTTTTAGATTTTGGATGGCATCTCAATATATGTTGCTGAGTTCTTGGCAATCAACTCACCATATACTACTAAAGTTTCTTGATTCACACGCCCAACGGTCAGCCATTCTAGATTTTGTTGTGCTTGCTTCTTCCACTGGTACAGTCTATGAGGATTCCTGAGTAAGTCTGCTAAAGCTTTTGCTAGAGCCTGACTATCTTTAGGTGGAACTAGGATACCTGCCTGTCCACCATCTAAGGCTTCAGGAATACCGTCTACGTTAGTGGCAACAATAGCACAACCGGCTTCTCTAGCTTCTGGGATTACCAGTGGGGAGGGGTCACGGTGGGAGGCGAGAACAAAGATATCAGCTGCTAAGAGGTAACGTTGCGGCTCTGGCTGAAAACCTTCAAAATGGATGCGATCGCTAAAACCTGTTTTTTGGGCTTTGTCTGCAAAAGTTTCTCTGTCTGGGCCATTGCCTACCAAATAGAGATGTGTTTGGGGAAATTCTGCGGCGATTTGTACGAAAGCATCAATTAACTCACTAATGCCTTTGCGTTGATACATCCCGGCTACTGTAGCGATCGCTGGCTGTTGTAATTCTACAGGCTGGTACTCTTGAATATTACGGGTGCGGACGCTACCTAATGTCCCATTAGATATCACCCGTAATTTATGCTCTGGAATCCCCCGCCGTGCCATTGATTTAGCAACCGCCTTGCTGACAGCAATTACCCGATCGGCTATTCCCATCAGTACCGCACTGCTTTGGAATTCGTTGTGTACTGTGGCAACTAAGCCATAACTATCAGCAGCTTTGAGAAATCTCCCTAATACAACCCCTGTCATCATATGAGCATGGACAATATCCGGCTGAAATTCTTTGATAATGGCTCGATAACGTCTAACCGCATTAATTAAATTGATTGGTGTCCTCGTTTGATCTAATTGAAAGTGCTGGACACCATAATTTGCTAATAATATTTCATATTCTCCGCCAGCAGATGCAACAGCCACTTCATGACCGTTTTTTGCTTGCAGACAAGCTAAGTCTACAGCTACATTGACGATGCCGTTACCAATTTCTCGGACGTGGTTCAAAATATGTAGTACACGCATTTACTTGCCAGTGTTTAGTTACAGTTTGAATGAGTAAAGAGTGCTGAGTGCTGAGTGCTGAGTGATGAGTAAGGAGTAAGGAGTGCTGAGTAAGGAGTGCTGAGTAAGGAGTTTTTCTCCCCCTGCTTCCCCTGATCCCCCTACACCCTCACTCTTCACCCCGGTAGGCGATACATCATCACTTTGCCTTTGGCATTTTCTTCTACAAATACTAGATACTCACCATTTGAGCGTTGAAAAGCACGGATGCCATAGGGTATATCCACCCAGCCACTTTCTCCGTTGACTTCTGGGCCTGGTTTCAATATTTGTAGTTGTTTTCCTGTGGTGGCGTTATAGGCATAAACTTCCGCCATTTTACTAGCTACTGCAAAAACTCTGTCTCCTGCTACATCCATTGATTTGATATGCAGTTTGGGGCTAGTGTTGGTTTCATAAGGCAAGGCTATCCGCCAACGTAGATTTTTTTTCTTACTCCAGTTGTCGTAGCGAACTATCTCTGTACCAACTAACCCCCAATCACCATCTAAGTTGGGGCGATCGCTTGTATACCCTCCCAGATACATAACATCCTGTTTGGGAATATACTTAATCCTGGTTAGGGTTTTGAAAGGTGCTGGCATGGGTATTCTTTCCCCAGTACCTTGACCATAAATCGGACAACCATGAGTGTCTAATTTCTGATAAGGATAATGTTTGATGTAGCCAGCTTCGGCTGCTTGCCAAATATCTCCTTTGCTGTCAACTTCCCAACCCCAGACAGAAGGATCTTCTTCACCTAGAGTTTTGTATTCATTGCTTTGAATTGAACCATCACCATTGACATCTCGCCATAACCAACTACCGTTTTTGGGTTGATTAGCTGGCCAGTTGAGATGGTTCTTGCCAAATATCCCGCAAGGAACGGCAATTTCACCATCAAAACGGTAAATTAATAGACGTTCTGCCATCATTTCTGAGGAGAGATAAAGTAACCTTTTTCCTCCAAGGCGGCGGACGAAGGCGGCTGTGGGTGTGGTATGTAGTCTGCCATCATCGGGATAGCGGAATTTATCTAGGGTATATGCTTTATATGTCCATTCTTTGCCGTTATTTTTGCTGTAGTCCATGACGAAGTGTTCATTTTTAGTAAACACATCTTTACCGTCACTATCAGGATCGGTATCGGCATTATCTACGAATTGCAAACCCAGTAAACGCCACTGGAGTTTTCCTGATGGAGAGAACATCCTTAAATCTGCACCAGTGCTATTGAAACCATTATTGCTAATATAGATATTACCTGCTGTATCTGTACCGACTCCGGTAATACCGTAAAGTTTTGAATCTTTGATTTCACCACGAATCCCGCTATAAATGCCGCCTTTATCGCCAAACGTGCCAATCTGCACTGGTTTTTTGGCAATGTTGTAAATTAATATTTGCTGACGCTGGTTATTTTCTGCAACTAACAGTTTATCTTGTGGAGTTACTGCGATCGCCGTTGGCTGCACTACATCGGTAATCTGTTGGGGTAATTGCTTGCCTTGGGGGGTATAACGTACAATTTTGGCAGCAGTTTTATTCTTTTTGTTTTGAATAATCCATAGATTATTTTGCCGATCAATAGCGATCGCACCTGGATTCGTCACGCTAAAACTGCGTAGTTCCTGCATGGTGTCGCTGTTGTAAACCCGGATGCGATCGGTAGCTACATCACTTACATATAACTCGTTACCGATAGTTGCTAATCCAGTGACTTCATTTTTTGTATTGATAATGAGCATACTCTTATCCCAACCACGCCCCCCAGCAAATGGGGCTGGTTTGCCAGATAAGGTATAGCGTCTGACACAGTACCAAGTCGTTCCCTTGGGGGGATAATCATCCTCTGGTTTCCCTTCAGGTGATTGCTGCATACCTACATAGAGGTATTGTTTATTGGCTGTAATTGCTATTCCTCCCAGCCTTCCCCAGCCATGTAAGTCATCAACTTTACCGATGACATCACCATTCTTATAAATACCTACTTCCCTACCAGCTTCATCCCAATGACTGTTGATATAAACTGTGCCATCTGGGACAACATACATCCCAGCCATTTGAATCTGTACCCACTTTTTACCGCTAAAGGTATTACCCAGCCAAGATGTTTTGTAAGCTGGTTTTGCTGATACCTGATAAGTAGTGGCTGGTACTGTATTTAAAGTCCCAGATATGGGATTGCCTATGGGAGCAACAATCACTGCCATAGCTAAGACTAGTATAAAAAGATATATTTTTAAACCACGAAAATTTCTATTACGAGAGAGTTTATTGATATATTGACTACAATTTTGATACAAGTTACTCAACTGTGTTCCTAATCTTTTTTCCATAGTTAGGTTGATTTTTAAATTACTTTTAATTCATCAATACCTACAGTTCAAATAAACTATCAATTTTTTATTGATTTGAACCTGATGAATTCTATTTCTGGTAGAACACGTACATAAGCTAACAGATGATTAATAGGTTTTTATTATATTCACTAGATTTTTATCAAAAACTTACATTTTTTTAAAGACAATATTCTAGGAATATTTTTCATGTATTAATATTTACTATGTAGGGTGCGTCAGTGCGATAGATTCTAACTACACCAAAAAAATACTTATCCTGACGCACCCTACTAACTTGGGATAATTGATTTTTTGGAATTCCCTTACATCTCCTTCTTGTGGAACACTCATTTACAAACCATAGATAGATTCTATCTTCTGTATTTTTCAGTATTATCAGCTACGATTGATGAGTGAGGAAACTGAATGAATGTTGAGATATCTGCACTTTTGGAGAAAGTGCAAAAAATGTTTAATGGCTTCATAGCCTTACTACCGAATATCATCCTGGCGTTAATTGTATTTGCAGTATTTATTTTTATAGGTAGGCAAATTAAGCGTCTAGTCAAACGCTTAACTCGTCATCGCCGTTATGCTCGTAATTTGGGTATGGTGTTGGGAAGATTAGCACAAGGTGCTACGGTTTTAGTGGGGTTATTTATCTCCTTATCTATTGTGATTCCTTCACTCAGAGCAGGGGATTTGGTGCAGTTGTTGGGAATTAGTGGGGTAGCAATCGGTTTTGCATTTCGGGATATTCTGCAAAATTTTTTAGCGGGTATTTTAATTTTATTGACAGAGCCTTTTCAAATTGATGATCAAATTGTTTTTAAAGGCTTTGAGGGGACAGTAGAAAATATTGAAACACGGGCTACCACTATTAGAACTTATGATGGTCGCCGGATTGTCATTCCTAATTCTGAGTTATTTACTAATTCCGTGACTGTGAATACTGCCTTTGAGCATCGGCGATTGGAATATGATATTGGTGTTGGCTATGGGGATGATTTAGAGCAGACTAAGCAGTTAATGCTGGAAGCTATACATAGTGTAGATGTAGTGTTAAAAGATCCAGCCCCAGATGTATTGGTGATGGAACTGGCTGAAAGTACCGTGAATATCCGTGCTAGATGGTGGATTAAACCGCCTTTTAGGTTAGATGCACTAGAGTCACGGGATAAAGTCATCTCTGCAATCAAGCAAAAACTGTATGTGGAACATGGCATTGATTTGCCCTATCCTACCAGACAAATTTTATTCCATGACCAAACCGAAGAAACAGACGGCGATCGCTCCCGTCAACGTGAAGGATGGCCTGCGGGTAAGACAGAAGTTCCCAAACCTCGCAGTATTAGCGGTTCGCTGCGACGGTTGGCTGAGGGGGGTAACGGTAAAGTAGACACTCCCACAGCCAAGGAACAGTCATGAATAACGTGCGGTTGAGAAAGTTATGGGATGCACTCCATTCTAGCTACTGGTTTTTACCCAGCTTGATGGTTTTGATGGCGATCGCTCTATCATTTATTATGCTCACCCTTGATCGCTCCATCGGGTTTGGGGATTGGAATTTAATTTATACAGGCGGCCCCGATGGTGCCAGAGAGGTACTTTCCGCCATCGCCGGCTCGATGGTAAGTGTAGCGGCTACAGCTTTCTCAATTACTATTGTCGCACTGCAACTAGCGGCTGCTAACTTTGGCCCCCGATTGCTACGCAATTTTATGCAGGACACAGGTAATCAAGTAGTATTAGGTACATTTATTGCTACCTTTATTTACTGCTTACTGGTACTGCGGACTATCTACGGTGAGGACTATAACCCGTTTGTCCCCCATTTGTCGGTGACATTTGGCATTGTGTTAGCTATCTTCAGTATTGGGGTGTTAATTTACTTCATCCATCACGCCTCAACAATCATTCAAGCTTCCCATGTGATTCATAGTGTGAGTGAGGATTTCAACAAAGCCGTTGATCGTTTATTCCCCGAAAAAATTGGCATAAGTCCACCACCAAACCAACAACATACAGAATTACTTCCCGATGATTTTGAGTCCTTGGCTTGTCCGGTTGGTGCTAAACACAGTGGTTATCTGCAATTTATCGATGACGAACAATTACTGAAGGTTGCCTGTAAGCATAATCTACTACTACGGTTGGAATTACGACCAGGAAAGTTTGTGATTGAAGATAGTATTCTCGTCCTGGCTTTCCCTGGTAAACGAGTCAATCAAAAACTTATTGATGAAATCAACAAAGCTTTTATCTTGGGTAGAGAACGCACCGAACAGCAAGATGTAGAGTTTCCGGTTAATCAGTTGGTAGAAATAGCAGTACGTGCGCTGTCTCCGGGAATTAACGATCCTTTTACGGCTATCCGGTGCGTTGATAGATTGTGTGCGGGGATGTGCTATTTAGTCCAAAGAAAATGTCCTTCACCCTATCGTTATGATCGCGATCGCCAATTACGCATCATCGCTGAACCCGTCACCTTTGCTGGAGTGATGGATAGTGCTTTCAACCCCATTCGCCAGTATGCCCGTACTGATGCAGCCGTGACAATTCATCTTTTAGAAGCGATCGCCCACATTGCCCAGTATACCCACAATCCCGAATACCTAGCTGTCCTGCGTCGTCATGCTGACATGATTGAACGGGGAGGAAAAGAAGGATTACCAGAACCACAAGACCGCCAAGACTTGCAAGAAAAATATCTCAGCGTCATTCAAGCTGTAGAGCAAAATCATTGGATTTCAACCAATTACTAATTCGTAATGGACTAACGTCCATTACGAATTGTTAACAATTCCCCATGTGGTATGTAAAATGGTCAGCATATTTTGCTTCTTGTGTTGCCCATGACCATTACTAAACGTCATCTACCAAAGTTGGTAAGTTTTGCTAAAAATCCCAGTCTTTCCCAAAAATTAATGCTCATTGGGTTAGCCATTACCTTGTTCTTCATTTTCCTAGCTTTCTTTGCGCCTGTACTGCAATCTTGGGGATGGCTACAAAATCCGAAAGAATTTCTCTCGAACCCTATACAAGAAGCACCATCAGCTAAACATTGGTTTGGTACTAGCCGTTTAGGACATGATGTGTTCTCTCGGACGATATTTGGCGCACAAGCGGCTCTGCAAGTGGTGATTTTAGCTACTGCACTGAGTATGATAATTGGTGTACCTCTGGGGATGCTGAGTGGCTACCTTGGTGGTAGGTTAGATAAGGTATTGCTGTTTTTGATGGATAGTATCTACACCCTACCAGGACTACTGCTTTCAGTGACACTGGCGTTTGTGGTAGGACGAGGGATATTAAATGCTGCGATCGCTATTAGTATTGCATATGTACCTCAATATTACCGTGTCGTCCGCAATCATACGGTTAGCGTCAAAACAGAAGTGTTCATTGAAGCGGCTCAAGCAATGGGTGCTTCTACTTGGGTTGTGCTTTCTAGGTATCTATTCTTAAACGTCATTCAAAGCGTACCTGTACTCTTCACTCTGAACTCCGCCGATGCAATTTTGGTATTAGGTGGTTTAGGCTTTTTAGGGCTAGGCTTACCGGAAGAAGTTCCAGAATGGGGATACGATTTAAAACAAGCTCTAGAAGCCTTACCTACAGGTGTTTGGTGGACTACCCTGTTCCCTGGTTTGGCGATGACTTTTATGGTGGTAGGGTTATCACTACTTGGTGAGGGGTTAAATGAATTTGTCAATCCCCGATTACGAGGAGAAAATGGAAACCGGAAATAGTCAACCCCTTATAGGGAATTCAAAATCCTGCCCTCGAACGAAGTGAAGGGTCAAAATTCAAAACAAGAACTCTTAATTTTGAATTTTAGCGTTTTGAATGGGATACATAACTTTATTAATGATTGAGAGATTAGAGTGAAAGATAACATTTCTTTAATTGCGGCGGCGGCTGGTGGATTTATGCTTTCGGTGGCTTTGGCTGGCATTTTACGCGGTGCGCCAGTTACAGCTTGGCAAGAACACTCAAATGTTCGTTCTAATATTGTCACTGATTTAAGAATCACACCTAAAAAGACCGATAACTTAGAATTTTTTGGTCGAGAAACACAAAAAAGCTAATATGCTTTTGTAAATTACCCCAAGTCGGGGAATTTCTGATCAGCTTAGTCAAAGCTAGCTGAGAGTTTGCGGTGTGAGGATGGAAAAGTGGGGAATTCTCAAGTAATTGGGATTGACTTGGGGGGAACAGCGATTAAATTAGGGCGATTTAGTCAAGAGGGTAGTTGTCTGCAATCTTTGACTGTCGCCACTCCGCAGCCTGCGACACCGGAGGCTGTGTTTGCTGTTATGGTAGATGCGATCGCACAAATTGACCCGGATAATCAAACTATAGCTATTGGTGTGGGTACTCCTGGCCCGGCTGATGCTACAGGACGCATTGCTCAAATTGCGATTAATTTACCAGGGTGGCAAAATATACCTCTGGCCGATTGGTTAGAAGCTAAAATTGGCAAGCCGACTATTATCGAGAATGATGCTAATTGTGCAGGTGTCGCTGAGGCTTGGTTAGGTGCTGGCCGCCAATTTGACAATTTTATTCTGTTAACCTTGGGGACTGGTGTTGGTGGTGCAATTATTCTCAATGGCAATTTGTTTGTGGGACATCAAGGTGCGGCTGGAGAATTGGGGTTAATCACACTTCAACCAGATGGGCCAATGTGTAAGAGTGGTAATCAAGGCTCTTTAGAACAATACACCTCAGTCAAAGCTATTCGTCGCCTGACGGGGAAAGAACCTGCGGAATTAGGAATGCTGGCGCAATCAGGAGATGTCAAAGCTTTAGCATTTTGGGACGAATATGGCAGATATTTAGGTATTGGTTTAACTAGTTTAATTTATGTTTTAACACCAAAAGCGATTATTCTTGGTGGTGGTGTTAGTGCTAGCTTTGAGTTTTTCGTACCATCTCTCAAAGCAGAAATTGCACAGCGCGTCATGCCAACATCTCGCGCTGGGTTACAAATTCTTCCAGCACAATTAGGTAACTCAGCAGGTATGGTAGGTGCTGCTAAATTAGCATGGAAACTAATTCGTAATTCGTAATTCGTAATGGGCTGCGCTTAGAGCGCAGCTATGCCGCAGGCTTTACGTAATTTGTAATTACCAATAATTAATGACTGATGACTAGTGACTAAGAAAAAGAATAGCCTGTAGTCTTCTGCACGTATTGTAATACTTTATTATATGACTCTGGGTTGCTTGCAGGATTAATAACGATGGGGATAGTACCATCAGGCAACCAAAAAGTTATCCTGCCGTTGGTTTCTTGACAAAAGGAACTAATACAATTGAGGTTAATTACATATTCGTTTCTTTCATAAAAAATTTTTACCCAATAGGCATTTTCTACTTCCAACCCCGTTACTTTGTCTAGATAATCTAGAATTTTTTGATAATCTGCTAGATTATTTTGGGGGATAATCACAATGGGAATAGCACTATCAGGCAACCAAAAGGTAACTCTGCCGTTTTTTTCATAACAAAAGGCATTAACACGGTCAAAATTGATCACATATTGTTTCCTCTCATAAATAATTTTTACCCAGTACGTCACAACCTCTCCTCAAGTCCCAAGTTTATGAATGATGCTTACCCTGTATTTCATGAAGTCTACTAATACTAATTGGAAAATGATTGTGATAGATAGACTTGGAATGCTATAGTCAATAACTATTTTTCTCCAAGAAACTACGCTAACAAAATCAGGTTGGAAAAGTTTGCTCAACAGGGGGAAAACCCGCACAGCAACGCCAGTTAATTGCAGATGGTAAATCCGTCCAATATACTGACTTAACTTTTCGCACAATCTCAAATCCAAAATGGTAGACTTCCTAAGTTAATGTTGTTGTGTGTAAATTCAAAATGCCAAAAATGGATTTTGAATTTTGGATGGTAGATGCCCTTTAGCTACTGTAGGGTATTGAGAATTGTTTAAGATACCTCTACAGGTGTTTGAAAATTAGCAGTGGGATGATTGCGAGCGATCGCAGCCTGCATGAAGCCTTTAAATAAAGGATGGGGGTTGCTAGGGCGGGATTGGAACTCTGGATGGAATTGACACGCGATAAAAAATGGATGTTGCGGCAATTCTACAATCTCTACTAAGCGTCCGTCAGGGGAAGTTCCACTGATTACATAGCCAGAATCTAATAATAACTGGCGATATGTGTTATTAAACTCATAGCGATGGCGATGCCGTTCATCAATGACTTCTGCTTGATATAGCTGGGATGCCAAACTATTGGGGAGAATATGGCAAGGATATACACCCAAGCGCATTGTTCCGCCTAAATCTACGACATCTTGTTGGTCTGGTAACAGGTTAATAACTGGGTAATTAGTAGATGGATCAAATTCTGCACTGTTAGCAGCTGTTAAATCGCCAACATTTCTAGCCCATTCAATGACAGCACATTGCATTCCCAAGCATAAACCGAGGAAGGGGATTTGGCGATCGCGGGCGTATTTAATGGCGGCAATTTTGCCATCTACCCCACGCGTGCCAAAACCTCCCGGTACAAGTACACCATCTACCCCTGCAAGGTATTTTTCTGCTGATTCGATTTCCAAATCTTCTGAGTTCACCCACCGCAGGCGTAAATCTCCGTGTGTGGCAAAGGAAGCATGACGTAGTGCTTCAACGACAGATAAATAGGCATCACTCAGCCGGACATATTTACCAACAATAGCGATTTCTACAGTGTGTTTGGGACTGTATAATCTTTCTACCATCGTTTGCCATTTTTCTAAATTTGGCTGGCGTTGTTCCATCTGCAACAAGTCTAGAGCTTGTTCTGCCAGTCCTTCTCGTTCTAGAATTAGTGGGACTTCATAGATACTGCTAGCATCTTGGGCAGTGATGACACACCCTACAGGCACATCACAAAACTCTGACATTTTTTGCTTTAATCCCATTGGGACGGGGCGATCGCTCCGGCATACTAAAATATCAGGTTGAATGCCGATGGATCTCAGTTCCTTGACTGAATGTTGCGTCGGCTTGGTTTTCATTTCTCCCGCCGAAGCAATATAAGGTACTAGGGTAACGTGCATATACAGCACATTTTGCCGTCCTACCTCTTTGCGTAGCTGACGAATAGCTTCCAAAAACGGTAGTGATTCAATATCGCCTACAGTACCGCCAATTTCCGTAATCACTACAGATGGGTTAGTAGCTTGAGCAACTAATAAAATCCGTTTTTTAATTTCATTAGTAATATGGGGAATCACCTGTACAGTGCCGCCATTGTAGTCACCACGACGTTCACTCGTAATTACAGCTTGATAAATTGAACCAGTCGTAACGCTGTTGAGCCGCGACATCAAGGTATCAGTAAAGCGTTCGTAATGTCCCAAGTCTAAATCGGTTTCTGCACCGTCTTGGGTAACAAACACTTCCCCATGCTGAAAAGGACTCATTGTGCCTGGATCAACATTAATATATGGGTCGAGTTTCAAAATCGACACTGAATAATCGCGTGATTTGAGTAAACGGCCCAGACTTGCTGCTACAATGCCTTTGCCAATACTGGAAACCACACCCCCAGTTACAAAGATAAACTTAGTCATAGTAGTTTGAGTTGCCATCGACTGCTAAAAATACCTTCCGAAAAAACATCCCGACATTGTGCCACAGTCAGATCAATTCAAAATTCTTGCATTCAAAATTCAAAAATCCACATTTTACAAGGGGTTTATGAATTTGAATCTGTTGCAGAATTTTTGTGAATTGGTATGACATAGTGAATTATCTGTGATCCTGCTGTGAAAAAATTCCTACTCCCAGTAATCTTAAGCTGCTTTATCTCCTCCTCTGTAGCATTGGCAGAACCTAATCCATCTCTGAAAGTTGTTTATCCCCCAACCAACCACCAGACTAGTGCAGAAAAAATCTTTTTTATTGGCACAGCACCACCTAATGGACAAGTTCTCATTAATGGTACGCCAATTACCCGCAGTCAGTCTGGCCATTTTGCGCCAAGTTTCCCGTTAAAGTTGGGAGAGAATATTTTTGAGATACGTCACCAAGATCAAGTGCTTCAGATTAAGGTGAACAGAATCAGCACCCAGCCTGAGATACCCCAAGGGTTAGCCTTTGCTCAAGGTTCTCTAACTCCAGTCGCCGACATTGCCAGACTACCGGGAGAACTAATTTGTTTTAGCGCAGTCGCACCCCCTAACGCCAGTGTCTCTGTGAAATTGGCAAGTCAGACTGTGGCACTTTTGCCTCAACCACAACAGGCACAACTACCCAGCAATTTGGCAGCCTTGACGGGGCAGAATCAACCCACTACCCAGTCTAGCGTGGGAAAATATGAGGGTTGTACTACATTTCCAGCACCTGCTTCTGATTCCTTTACCCAAATTGTCGGCAATAACATCATCTCTGGTACTGTTGTCCCAGATTCACGTCAAAATATCGATCTGGGTCAACCGGAATTTCAACTCAGGCTGAATGGTAAGACGATAACTCAACCAGGAACTGGCAAAATTACCATCCTCTCACCGGCGCAGTTACCAGTGGCAGAGGTGACAGTAGAGGCTGGTGTGGCTCGTACTGGTGCTAGTACCGATCATTCTCGACTTACTCCACTACCCCAGGGAACACGGGCAACTGTCACAGGAAAAGAAGGTGAATGGTTGCGTTTAGACTATGGTGCTTGGATTAATAGTAAGGAAACCCGCATTTTACCAGGAGCTATTCCGCCACGCTCAATTATTCGCAGTGTCGGATATCGAAGACTTCCCGGTGCAACAGAGATGGTTTTCCCCCTACAAACTCGTGTACCTGTGAGTGTGCAACAAGGCAATAACTCTTTTACATTGACACTCTACAACACCACTGCCCAAACTGATATCATTCGCCTGGATGATGACCCCCTGATTTCTCGCCTAGATTGGCAACAGGTAGCCCCAGGACAGATTCAATACACCTTCAACCTCAAAAAAAATCAACAGTGGGGATATAAGCTGAGATATAACGGTACAACCCTGGTTTTAGTTTTGCGTCATCCGCCTGTTATCAAGCAAAATAAGCAAAAACCCCTATCTGGTATCAAGATTCTACTAGATCCAGGGCATGGTGGTAAAGAATTTGGTGCAGTTGGGGCGACTGGATATTTAGAAAAAGATGTGAATTTGGTTGTTTCTAAGCTGTTGCGGGATGAATTAGTTAAAAAGGGTGCAACAGTTGTGATGACGAGAGAAACAGATCAAGACGTTTCTCTGCCAGAGCGTCAAGCAATTATAAATCGAGAAGAGCCAGCGATCGCACTTTCGATTCATTACAACGCTCTACCCGATGCTGGTGATGCGGAAAATACTAAAGGTGTGGGTATGTTTTGGTATCATACCCAAGCTCATAGTATTGCTATTTTTATGCAAAACTATCTAGTAGAGAAACTCGGTAGACCTTCCTACGGTGTATTTTGGAATAACTTAGCATTGACACGCCCCGCCGCCGCGCCGTCAGTATTATTAGAGTTGGGCTTTATGAGCAATCCCAATGAATTTGAGTGGGTGAGTAATCCCCAGGAGCAGAAAAAGTTAGCCAAAACTTTAGCAGATGGAATAACTGAGTGGTTTAGAAGCGTTAAATAGCATATTTGAGCAACGTGCAACGTAAATAAAAATGTTGATGGTTGACGGTTGACTGTCGGGAGTTGATTATGCTGAAAAATGCCAGAAAATATCCAACTGCTATCTTGACGACTCTAGCTTTGATCGGGATTGTAATCAGTACAAATACTCAAGCGATCGCTCAAACTCCATTAAATCAGTCTTCATGCACTCCAAGATTCAGATAGTAGTGTTCGCGCTCATGCTGCTAATGCACTGGGAGAAATTGGCACACAAGCAAAAGATGTTGTTCCGGCTTTGACTAATGCACTGAAAGACCCAGATAATGATGTGCGTATTTATGCGGCTTATGCTCTAGGAGAGTTTGGTATGGAAGCAGAAGCAAAAAAAGCTGTTCCGGTGCTGATTAACGCACTCCAAGATTCAGATGGTCGTGTTCGCGCTCATGTAGCCTATGCGTTGAGCAGAAGAATTGAAGATTATGTCCGCACTTTAATTCTGGCTCTACAAAATCCTGACCCTCAAGTACGCGCTCAAGCGGCTGATACTTTAGGGAAGCTTAACCGTTATGCAAAAGATGCGTATCCGGCGGATCTGTTTGAAGATGTTTATCTGGCTCTGAATAACGCAAGCAAAGATCTAGATAGTTATGTTCGCGATCGCGCAGTTTATGCGATTATTAGCCTGGAGGAGAGAGAAGCCACAAGTGTATTTTTAGTAAAAAAAGCAACATCTACTCATGTCAGCAACAACCCACCGATTATGTGTAAAATCCCAGTAATCAGGTCTGTACTGAGATGGAAATGCCCCTCAGTAGTATGGTTGAATAGTTGACTCACTTGGTAGGGTGCATCAGTGTGTGAAAACCTCGCTACACCAGGAAATTATTCATACTGACGCACCCTACATTTCGCATATTTTTTTAGTTGGAAGTCTCTAAATAACTTCTAAGAGAACTCCACAAAAAAGATGATCCAAGTTCAACCAAATCAAAGCGACTTTTCTTGCCCCC